>JBGSIY010000366.1:0-4323 GCA_041742275.1 Pirellulaceae bacterium
GTGAAAGATCTTGAAGTCCAGGAGATTATCAAATTTGACAAATCACAGATAAAGTTAATCGACGACCTCATCGCCAGCGGCGTCGAGAATCGATTTGGGCGTCCCCATTTTACTGGCAATACCGGTGGTGCGAAGGACCAAGAAGATCAATTCATTCAGGCGGTTCGACAATCGCTTCGCGAGGAGCAATTGCAAAAGCTGATTGAACTCGACTCACTTTTTTTAATTCGCCGAAACGGCCTCAAGTGGTTCCTGGAAAACCGCCAAATCCAAAACGCATTGGAAATAGATTCGCGGGTCGCTCATGCTGCATTGACCGAGCTTTCCGCCATACGAGAAACGTTCTCATTAAAATCCAATGAACTGATCGAGTCGTCGTTTTCTAGCATACTCGCCGTTCTTGATAAAAAGCAAGATGAAGAACTTCGCAAAACGCTTTCGGTATATCTCGAATCACGGAAACCGAGTCTTGAATTTCTCGCTTGGCAGCTCACCAACTTGGATGCATTCTCAGACCACCCTTATGAAGGCGATATCAAGCAGTACCGAGGGCTTTTTATTTCCCCTTCCTTTTTTGTTGATTATCAAGGTAATCAAAAATGGATTCCGCTGGCCAATTGGCAGCGGTATGCGAAGTTAAATCGTAAGGAAAAGCTTGAAGTGGAAAAAGATTCAACGGATCTAGCCTTCGGGTTTATTTACACCGCTCTTCATTCTGAATTGGTGGCCAATGATTTGGATTTAGTGGAGGAGCAGGTTGCAATGATTGATGAAAAACTGATGCAATACCAAGCAATGAACGATGAACATAACTCGATCGCCATGCGAACTCCGAGGTCTGAATGGTCGCGGAATTCTGATCTGGTGCGCGGCAGGCAGAAACTTTACGATTTTTGTTCACGTGCCGTTGGCGACATTGATTCCCTTTTGTTGCCTCATCAACTCCGTCAACTAAAGATCGCCGCCGAACTGAACGAAGTCCTTCAAGCAGGACTCGTCAGTTCTCTCTGCTATGGCCAGCTTGGCAACCGCTTAAACATTACCGCCGAACAAGCAAGCGAAATGAAAGACGTCGCAGCATCATGTTCTCAAAAAATTACTGATGAAACGAGAAAAATGGAACGCGAACTTCTCGAGAGGCTCGCCAAGTTGTTGCGTGAAAACGATGCCAAACTCCCGTTCAATCCCAACTTAAATAACAAACTTAACCGGAGGGTTAATATCGATCGATACTTTTTGAATATTTCGCCCAACCGCCAACCCGCCGATAACAATCGCAATTAACTTCACACCCGACCACCCCCCTTTCCGCCACCTGCACATCACCCCGACGGATGAGCAAACGAAATCGAGGCCAACAGGGTGTCCTTAATCCCACTCACATCCCGGCAAGCATAGGTTTTCGTCGCGGCATCTTTTAGCCCCGGTGAGGGGCGACAGCGATTAGCCCATGGCATGAGCCGTGGGCATTGCAATCAACCACATTATCACAGCCCCGGGAGGGGCGACAGTGAATCGCCTCGCCTCTTTCGGCGTAAGCGTTTCATTGAACCACCCCGATGAATTCGATTTGAGGAGTCTCAGCATGTTAGAAACACAATTGGTCGGCGGTATGCTTGCCATCATGTGAACGTGATCTTCGACGCCGCCGATTTTAAATCCCCCCGCTTTCTCTCGGATGATGCCGCCAAGGTATTGGTAGGGCTGATCCTGAGATTCGGGGCGAATTTTAGGGCGCTGATATTTCGTGCGGAACTCCAGGCGAAACGTTGACGATGTGTATGTCCGTCCGATGTGGCACCTTGCTATCGCCCCTCCCGGGGCTTTCGGGGAGTTGGCAATTCGTTTTCCCACGGCTCACGCCGTGGGCTAATTGCTGCCGTCCCTACCGGGACTAAGTCACGGATTTGTCCGAGCCAGTTCCATCATCAGAAGTAATACATATCTCACGGCGTGAATTATAGGGCGCCGATATTTCGTGCGGAACACGAGGTGAATCGATAGTTGGCAATTCGTTTTCCCACGGCTCACGCCGTGGGCTAATTGCTGCCGTCCCTACCGGGACTGAGTCACGGATTTGTCCGAGCCAGTCCCATCATGAGTGGTCACGAGTGGTCACGAATAGGCATAAGTAGTGACGCATATCTCGCGGCGTCAGTTGTAAGATTCGTTCGTAATCCAGAACTTTATTTTAACCAATCGCAAACGAACCATCAATTTTGTGAGGCAGGGGGCGAACAATAGGGAAGGCGTCGAACAATGGGAAATGAGATCGTTTCGCGAAACGACATCCCTTACGTTTTTTCCAGAAAGCATAAAATCCTGTGTCCGAGGAGATCGGGCACAGGATTTTATTTTGGGCAAGAAACTAGAAAAGAGTCGCCTCGTTTGATTTCACCCTGTTGGCTACAAATTGTGCAAGGCTCAAAAAATGGTGCAAGGCTCAAACAAAACACGAGCGAGAAGAAATCGGGGTCGCTGAACCTAAACGCTCAAATCGACCTGCCAAATATCTTATTCGCTTGCATCCCACTCCCATCGCGTTCATGTTAAAGGGTGGCTTAACGGCCAACGCCATTATTGGATGACCCAAGTTTGGTGTCCCCAAGTTGGGCAATCCCGACGATCTTGAAAAGCCGCTAAAACCAACTGCACCGTTGACGAGCATCAACATTTAAAACCAACAGGATCTGAATCGCCTTTGTTTTGGACAATTCAGATAAAACAACTCCACCGGAAACGCAGGTTTTATCCCGAAAAGCAACCGTCGTGACCGCATGGTTTAAATAAGAGACGACTGAAAACGAAAAATTATTCAGCCGTTAAAGTTAAAAAATCGCGTATTCCTGGCCGGACTTCATCCAGCGGGTGTTGAGTCCGAAGTCGGTTATCCGCTAAGTTAACAGCGGAAAGGCCCCTGCAGCCAGCGTCAGGACCTCTGTTATTTCATTTTGACGTCAAAATCTCATGTCAAACTCACAAATCAAAACCATTGAAAAATACGTCCGGCTCCAAGAAAACCTGGCAACTTATCGTGTGATTCAGGCGGGGATTCAGACCGGCATTTTAGAACGACTTGGTCAGGGACAGAAAACGTCCGCCCAATTGGCATCCGACTTGAACCTGGACCCCTGGCGAACGGAACTTCTCTGTTCGGCATTGACTGAAACTGGACTCGTCGAGCGTTACGATGACGACTTTGCCCTCTCCGCCATGGCACGCATGGTCCCACTGAATGAGCAGATGGCCTTCGGTTGGCAGCACTTGGAATCCGCCCTGACACCGACACCGAATCCGGCAGAGAGTCTACCCCCTCCCCCATCGGCCGAAGCCCCTACCCTGCATCACTGGACGCAGACTCCTGCGGCATTGGATGCCGTTGAGGCACTCGATATCGGCCGTTCTCGTCGCGGTTTCCGCATCTTGGACCTGGGTTGCGGACCCGCCGTGTTCAGCGCTGCCATCGCTCATCGCGATCCCGATTGCCGCATCGTGTTGCTGGACGACGAGCCACGTTTGGCCCAGGCCCGCACAACCATTTCGGGCATTGGCGTGGATAAACAATTTGAATTTGTGGTTGGCGATTATCGTGATCCTCCCCTGGCCAATCAAGAGTTTGATTTGATCTTGATTGCCGGACTCTTGCATCGTTTCCCGGCGGAACAGTGCACGCCTTGGCTCCAACGCATTGTTCGCCATCTTAAACCCGAAGGCGATTTGGCAATTTTGGATTGGTATTATGGACAGGCGAAAGGATCGCGGACGCTCGTTTTTTTCGAGCTCGAACTCACCGTGCAGATGCCCCAGGCCAAACTGCACCGCCCACCGGTGATTCGCGACTGGATGCTGGAGGCCGGATTGGATAACATTCAATTCGCGTTCCTGCCATCGACCCCACACATTTGGGGTTTGATTTTAGGGCAAAGCCAAGGCAAAACCTTTCCGGCCCCACGAGCGTAGCACTCTTGAACGCCGCGCTCCCAGCAGCCTTGATTGAACGCCACGTCTCGGCATGTTAAAGTGAAGAAGGATTCGCCGACTAAATTCCGTTTTACCGCTTTGGATAGCTGACGGTGCGATCGCGACTGGCAGTGACCCGCAGATGATCATTTGCGGCCAAAAAACAACTTGTCAAAAAACCGGAGTCGAGAAATTGGAAGCCACCACGCGCAGTGACTCAGGGTTCCCGGAAAATTAGCCGCCACCGTTGGATCGCTCGACGCATCCACCGAAGACGAGTCGCCAATAACACAACTCAATCACCAACAACAACTAACAGATTTATCATAAGAAACTGGGTTTAACGATGATGCTGAACAGCTT
>JBGSIY010000367.1:0-5333 GCA_041742275.1 Pirellulaceae bacterium
GCGGCGATCTGAGCGGCCCCCGCATCCCCTTCGGAAGATTCGATTTTCCCCCGGCAAATAAATCCATGAGTGAATCTCAAAAAAAATCAAAACCAGAACCCTTCTACTCACCCGGGCCCCACGCGAAGTCAGTCCGTGATCATCGCGGCCAAGTTTGGGAAGTGCCTCCAGGTTGGGTTTTGTTGCCTCCGGGCGACCCCGCGCTGACGCGACGGGCCAAAGCGATGGGGCAATATTGGTTGGTCAAAGCCCCCCAAGGTCGACGCCTGATTTCGTTGGGAATCTGGACTTCATCTCAAAACGTCGAACAAATCAAAGTCGATCTGGAACAAGAACGATCCACAGAACAATTCGCGAAAAAGAAAGTGGCCGCTGCACAACGTCGCGAAAAAGTTCAGCTCGAATATGTCGAGGACTTTCAAGGTGCCATCTTGACCTTCCTGGATTTCCACCCCAACCATGCCGAGCTGGCACAAAGATTCGCCAAGGCCGTCGCTGATCACGCAACACCCGTCGGGAGCGGCACCGTTGCCCGAACAAAACGTATTCCGATTGAATCACGCGCCGCGGCAGCCGTCATCGCCTGGATGAGGCATCAAACGACGGGATATGACTCAATGAAAATTCCTCGCGTGGCAGGTAAACGCCGCGAAGTCCGTCGCCTGTTGGCTCAACGCTCTCAAGAGCTACTCTGGCAATATCGCCAATCCAACGGAGTAAGCACAACCTGCCCTCTCCTCAAGGCCCTCAACGCGTCAAATGCTGACGCACCCCTCGCGTCCGATTCCACGTCGTTCGTCAATCGGACAAGTCAATCGAACGAGCGAGAGAAATGAACCACACGATTTCGGGCCGTTACATTAAATGTTCATGACGACCTGTTCATTGGCGAGCAGTTCATTGACGATCTAGCGAATTAAAAGGATCGCGCAACTCCCGTTCTCGGTACCGGAGACGCGGACACTTGCCCGCACCTTTTTATTTAATGATTGCGCGTTGTTTCAACCAAGCGAGAAGTTCCACGGGCCAGTTCTCAGCTCCTGGGATTCCTGAGGCCAGACCCAATCCATGGCGTCCCTTTTCATATACATGTAACTCAGCCGGGACACCTGCCCCTTGCAACGCACTAAAAAAGCGCAGACTATTCTCCACTAACACCACGGGGTCTTCAGCCGTATGCCAGAGAAACGTAGGCGGATTGTTCGCAGTAACGGATTTTTCATTGGAAAATTTTTGGATCAGTTGCAGATCGGGCTCAGTGCCAAGTAAATTTTTTTGCGACCCCTGATGCGTGAATTTTTCGCCCAACGCAATGACCGGGTAGCACAAAATGGCAAAATCCGGACGACAAGAAACTTGTTGTACCGGATCAGGATCATCGGCCAGTCCATCGTCAAAATGGGTTGAAACCGTCGACGCCAAATGCCCACCCGCCGAAAATCCAATAACGCCAATTCGCTCGGGATCTACCTGAAACTCCTTGGCGCGTGCTCGCACCATGCGAATCGCTCGCTGTGCGTCTTGCATAGGTGCCGGATGCCCATAGCCTTTGCCCCGATGGCGATAGTCGCAAATAAATGCCGAAATCCCTTGGGAAACAAACCACTTGGCAATGTCGTGGCCTTCGTGTCCGATCGCTAAACCGCCATATCCTCCTCCCGGGCAGATAACCACCGCCGCGCCGGTCGAGGTTTGGGGCGATGCCAAATAGATTATCACCTTCGGTTGGTCTTTGTCTTCGCTTCCCACAGCCCCTGGTGCGCCGGATTTCCAAAGCAATTCCGTTTGGGGTTCATCGGCGTTCACTGAGGATATTCCCACGAGTGCAAACCACCCGATGGCGCTCAGAGCGATAATCCAGGTTTCAAAGGAAAATTTCTTTTGCATTTCTAACTCTTTCATTTAGTCGTCGACTTCGAATGGCCTCATGGGCCTGGCAGCCCTGCCCAAAATCAAATCCATCCCAACTCTACGATTATAACGGAATGCCAGGCAGGAAACGGAGCGGCACCTTGTTTTGTTGCCTGAGGCTGAAAGTTCTCACTAGCCCAGTAACCGTTTTTTAACCCATTTTTTTGAAATAAGAATGTTACGACGGCTTGTAGTTGTTCTCCATTTTCTAATTTTCAGAAACCTGAGTCACGCAACCATAGTGGAATTTGCCGTCGACGTAGTATCCAATAAGAGATTGTGCTCGGTGACTGGTATTCTCCCGCTTGTCCTGATCGAAACACTATCGATTTCACGAAAGGTCTCATTATGAAACGAATTGCTGCGCGTGGCATTTGGATAGCCGCGGTGATGCTGACACTCCCGTTCGCGTCAACACTGTCAGGCCAAAACCACAATGGTTTTGTGAAGTTGTTTAATGGCCAAGATTTAACCGGATGGAGCCAACGCAATGGGACTGCCACGTATGAAGTTGATGGGGATACGATCGTCGGCAGAACCGCCGAAGGGAGCCCCAATTCATTTTTATGCACAGAAACCGATTACGGCGATTTTGAGTTGCGATTTGATGTCAAACTTGATTCGGCCTTGAACTCCGGCGTGCAAATCCGTTCGAAATCGGAAAACGATAAACCTGAGGGCCGTGTGAATGGTCCCCAAGTCGAGATTTCAACCGATGGGATGGCAGGGTACGTGTATGGCGAGGCGGCAGGCGGCTGGATGACTCCCGATGCTGATCGCAAGCCGCATGAGTACTTCCGCGATGGTCAATGGAACTCCTACCGTATTGTCGCTGTCAACAACAGAATTCAAACTTGGCTGAATGGTCAACTCATTTCCAATACAACTCATGCCGAACGGTTTGAGTCTCACCCCCGCGGGTTTATTGGTTTGCAAGTCCATGGGATTGGATCAGGCCAAGGGCCCTATGAAGTGCGCTGGCGAAACATCGTTTTACGCGACCTCTCCGATTTTGTATCGTTGTATAACGGCCAAGATTTGACGGGTTGGCAAACGACGGGGAATTGGCTGCCGCAGGACGATGGTTCCCTATTGATCGAGCCCCGCGAGGGGGAACAAGGTTGGCAACGTTATGATGCCTATTTGTGGTCCGAGAAAAAGTACAAGGACTTCGTATTGGACCTTGAATACGCATATCCACCGGGTGGGAATAGCGGCGTCTACTTTCGTGTCGCCGATCGAAACAACCCCGTGGATTCGGGAATCGAAGTACAGATTTTAGATTCATCGCAAAAAAAAGAACCACTCACGGCTCATGATCACGGCGGAATTATCAACACGGCCGCTCCGACGAAAAACATGTCTCTGCCACCTCATGAATGGAACCGAATGGTGGTGACCTGCGTTGGTAATCTACTGGAGGTCGAATTGAATGGCGAAACGATTTCTAAAACGCAACTGAATGAAGGCCCCATGGGCAATCGTCCACCCGAAGGCTATCTCGGTTTTCAGGATCACGGTCAGCCGAATAACATTCGCTTCCGAAACATCCGCATTCGCGAGATCCAAATCGAATAAAATAGTTCATTCAAAAGGAAATAATTTAAAAAAGGCCACTCCATCGACTCGACACGCCAGCGAGTCGAATAGAGGCGTGAGCGATTCAACGTAAACGGGGGAAACTTTTTGGTTTCCCCCGTCTTTTCAAATGGATGTAATCCTGAAACACAGATCAATGCTTCTGACGAAAAATCAGCCAACCCGTTCAAATTTTTTAGCCGCCCAGACCCATTTTATTAATGGCGTCACCTAACCCGGGAATATCAAAGCCCCCCGTCAACTCTTGCATTGCCGTGACATGCAGTTGCTTGGCTTTCGTTGTGGCATCGTTGATGGCGGCGGGCAACAGATCTTGGGCCATTTCCCAATCTCCGGAAGTTTGAATCGCCGGATCGATGGTGACCTTGAGGATTTGCCCCAAACCGTTGGCTTCAACTGTCACCATTTCTCCGCCGGCCGAACCGTGAACTCGCTCGGCCATCAACCGCGCGTTGATCTCTTCCATCTTGCCGCCCATGTCCTGCATTTGGCGTAGCATTCCGGTTAGATTCCCGAGTCCTTTAAACATGGTTGCCCCTTCTATGATTGGTCGCTTAAACAATTTCGAATTTAATAATTGTGACGTCGGACTTCACTCAGCCCCACCGCTCTCCGACGAGCACTAAACGCTATCGTCAATAATTTTTTTTCAACGATTGATATTTTGGAATACCTGCGGTGATTTTCCATCGACCACGCCACATGATGGCAGTATTTTAGGGGTCATTGTTTGATAGACAAGGGAGGCGTCAGCGACGAACCCTGGCCTCTGTCACATCCAGGACCTCGCCAGCGAACAAATCAATAGCGGCTTTCACAAAAGTGTTTTTCTCGATGGAACGCATGCGTTGAAAACGAGTCATGCGAGGTTGCCCCGTTTCCGCCTGATCGACTCGGCCCGCCACCGCATCGAATTGAATAGCGATGTTTCGATTCAGCAAGCGTCCCAGCGTCTCTTCAAACTTTTGCCTTCGCTCGGGTCGCATGCACATTTGCACGTTGTAAGGTTGTTTCAAAGTAATTTTGACTTGATGAGGACCCGACATTTCGATCTTTTGAAAATCAGCGCCAAAATCGGCCGTCATGCCTCCCAGTTCTTCGAGCGTTTCCCGCCAGAATTTTTCAAGATTTTCGTTGGGAACAGTTGTTGCGGACATGGAGCGGGATGGCGGCCCTGCTGCGACAACGTCAACCGCGGCCTGCACAGGCGTTGCAACATGATTCGCAGTCACGGATTCGGCGGGGCTGGATATCGTTTCAGAATCTGCCTGGACGGCAGCCTGCGGCACTGACACGTACGCATCCCGCCGAGAGCTGTCTGTGGTTTGGTTCGTTAGGACTTGGCTCGAATCCTGACGGGCAGTTGTTGCCTCCGGTAAAACATCATTGGGTTCATCGGGTCGTTCAGCGCGATCCTCTGCCTCGCTATTTAGTTCCTTGTCGAGAACGGTCGCGATCGGATTCAACGCGGCGATGGGGTGAGGCGACAGCGGGGCAGGTGCGGTTGCGTCAGCTATTTTTTTTTTTGCCGAATCGGTTGGCGTCGGTGGCTTGCGTTCCGTCGATTGCACACTGGGGGTAGGGGAGCCGGAACCTAAAGTGGCGAGCAACTCCGAAATCGGCTGCAGATTTTCCAGCTCGCAGCAGCGGAGCGCGGCGGCTTCCAATAGAACGCGACTGTGATGACTATTTTGCATCCGTGTCACACTTTGATCTAAGATCTGCAGCATGGAAAAAATGGTATCCAAGCCCAAATCCTGGCTCAATTCCTGTAGCTCACGGAATTCGGTTCCCGTTACATTCAACATCAGACTGGCGTTGCA
>JBGSIY010000368.1:0-5249 GCA_041742275.1 Pirellulaceae bacterium
ATTTAAAAAAGACAACCATCCTTGCTTCTAATTCTGACGTGTAGCCGTCCATGGCGATCTCCCTGGAAAATGAATTTTCAGCTATCATAGCCCTTCAACGCAATTAACCAAATACGGAAGTTATTTCAGGACTGTCCCTTAGTTGCAAGGTGCCCTTAGTTGCAAGGTGCCCTTGGTTGCAAGGTGCCCTTGGTTGCAAGGGGCGTTGTGGGCCATGGCAAACTTTCCGTCAACAAATAATCAAATAGTAAAATCCCCTCGATAGCGGTCGCGATAGTTCATGACTTTGTCAAAACCCTGCGTGAACGACCGAGTCTTGGACTTGGGCAGCATTTCCACCGTTTTCCTGGGTGAAGGTTCTGAATTTTGAAGCGGCCCAATGATTTCAAAAATTGTCCGTTTAAAAAGTCATTGGGAAAATATGCTAATATAGACCCCCCTGCCCTTTGCGCGTTGTCTGCCTCCCGGCTGATCCATTTCTATTTTCAAACCTAATCAAAACAGTAAAAAGATGCTTTATCGCGAGACTAAACTGAGAGCCTCCCGTTCGATTCGTTTGATTTTGGTAATAATTTCCATCGGGGTGACGCAGGCCAACACGTTTGCTCAAGTCAACGAAGGTCCTTTTGATGCCTATCGCGAAGTTGCGACTCGGATTATTAGCCAAGGTCGCACTGAAAATCAGGCTTACCAAAAATTGGTCCGATTGTGCGACGACATTGGGCCCCGACTGAGTGGATCAGCAGGGCTGGATCAAGCTATTGCATGGGCTGAGCAAACTCTCAGGGATGACGGTCACGAGAACGTCGTCGCTGAGCGTGTGATGGTCAATAAATGGGTTCGGGGCGCGGAGTCTTGCGAACTGCTCGAACCGCGGGTGATGCAATTCGACATCTTAGGTTTGGGAGGCTCCGTGGGAACCCCTGAGGAGGGGATCACGGCCGGCGTGATCGTCGTGGCTTCCAAAGACGAACTGGACTCGTTGCCCGATGAACTGGTTGAAGGCAAGATTGTCGTTTTCAACGCTCCGATGCCGGCCTACTCCGAGGAGCGAGGTTCGGGCTACGGAACAACAGTTCAATACCGCACCAATGGAGCTCGTTGGGCGGCGGAAAGGGGAGCTGTGGCAGCTTTGATTCGGTCCGTGACGGCCTACTCCTTGAACTCGCCACATACGGGTGCGATGAGGTATGGCACGGCCCCCAAAAAAATACCTGCGGCTGCCATCACTGTCGAGGACGCAGAAATGCTGGCCCGCTGGCAACAACGTGGAATCAACCCCTCGATCAGATTGAAGATGGAAGCGCGGGATGAAGGGGATGTGCCGTCGGCCAATGTCTTGGGAGAATTAGTGGGCAGCGAAAAGCCAGAAGAAATTGTCGTGATTGGCGGCCACATTGATTCATGGGATGTCGGACAAGGGGCACAGGATGATGGCGCAGGGTGCGTGGCGGCGATGGAAGCGCTTACGCTTCTGCGCCGCTTGAACTTGCGTCCCAAACGAACCATTCGCGTTGTCCTGTGGACCGATGAGGAACGCGGAGGGGCAGGAGCTGACTTCTACGCAGCAAGACATCAAAATGAAAAACACATCGCAGGGATTGAATCCGACTCGGGTGGGTTCACCCCCAAAGGACTCACGATTGAAATGGCCGATGGGGTCGCCGAGTCACTGGCTACAGAGCAGCTCAAACACCTGATGGGTTTGTTAACTCCCCTTGGACGGATGGAAGCTAAGGCAGGTGGATCTGGTATGGACGTCGGTAAATTGAAACCGTTGGGGACAGCCTGCATGGGCCTGTCGGTCGATGGTCGACTGTATTTTAACACGCATCATTCTCATGCGGACACGGTGGACAAAGTCGACCCGCAACAACTTGGCGACTGTGCCATTATGTTAGCGGTCTGTGCGTATGTTCTGGCCGATATGCCAGAGCCGCTGGGCCAATTAGAACAGTGAGCAGGAATCCGAACGCTAAAATCGCTGTCGAACTAAATTGCTCCCTAGTCAACGCAGGGGTATCCCTGGGCTTTTGTCTAATGGAGCCGGCACCTCCGGGTGGTGATTCCTCTAGAGGAAATGAGAGAAGATGAAAACCGCTAAAGAATATGCCGACCACTTTCAAGAACTGTGGGACGTGGCCGAGGAAATCTGGAGCGAGCAGCAAAATGACCGGGATTTTGAAGCCTATGTGAGCGCCGATTATGCGGAACTGGTGCCGTGGTTGCTCAAGCTGCGGGAGGGGGCAACCACATTTTTGGAATGGGGGGCCGGCCTGGGCGTGATGACCATTATGGCCAGTGAGATGGGGTTCGAGGCCTACGGTATCGAATCAGAGCCAGGTTTGGTGGAACATTGCCGGTTGCTGGCCAGCCGTTTTCATTCGGAATGTCAATTTGCCCAAGGCAGTTTTATTCCAGACGAATTTGTTTGGCGGCCTGCCAATGGCGAAGAGGTGGTGCGAACATCGATCGATCACGCCGACTGCTATGCTGATCTGGGCATGGAACTGCGCGATTTTGATGTTGTCTACGGTTACCCTTGGCCGACCGAGCACGAGCTCTACCAAAATATTCTTAAGGAATTTGGTTGCCGTGGAGCCAAGCTACTGACCTACGATGCACGCGAAGGGGCCTCGGTGATACAGTTCAAATGACAATGACGATCAAAAACGCCAATAAGTGCCAGCAATCGAAGTGCCGAACAAAATATGCGCTCAAACAAATTCAGTGCAAGCCTGAAGGAAAACCGCGGCCTAAACCTCGTGTAAACAACCATCCAAATTTCCTCCCGTTCCCCGGGATCTGCCTCCGCTCTGAGGCGAAAGGACTTAGGTTGTTGCGAGGTATCACAGACTAACGTCGTTTGGCCAGGGTTTAACGAATTTGACATTCAGGTGCCAGCCACCGTTTGATCCCGCCCTCGACTCCCGCAATCCTGCTTTCGTCGCGGGCTTGTCCCGGCCGTGCAGCAACTGACAGCTACCGACCAAGCCTCAACCGAGTTAACTGAATTGCTTTTACCCGATTCAACTGTCTCTTTCGTCTCAGGTTGGTTGCCTTTGAAAGCAGAAAAATCGAACAGAGAAAGATAATCAATAGCTATTCGAGTGCACGCCGCGAACGGCGCGACCGGACGGGTCGGGCAAGGTTGCCAAAGAGGCATCCCAGGCCAACGCTTCTGGCGTGGAACAGGCGGCGCTTTTGCCGCCGGGAACACATTTTACGGCATCGGGATGCGGGAACAACTCTTCAAAGAGGCGGCGATAATAGTAAGCCTCTTTCGTCGCTGGTGTATTGAACGGGAAACGGTGATGAGCATTGGCCATCAATTCGTCCGATACCTCTTGCTCCGCGTGCGATTTCAATCCATCGATCCAAGCATAACCGACACCGTCGGAGAATTGCTCCTTTTGACGCCATAAAATTTCGTGTGGCAGCAGATCTGCGAAGGCCTGTCGCAAAATATCTTTTTCGATACGGCCAGACGTGCACATTTTGTCCCGAGGATTCAATCGCATGGCGACATCGAGAAAATCTTTGTCCAAAAACGGGACGCGTGCTTCGATGCCCCAGGCCGCCATGGATTTGTTGGCTCGGTTGCAGTCGAACTGATGAAGTCGCTGAAGTTTGCGGACGGTTTCCAAATGAAACGCTTCCGGAGTAGGTGCCTTGTGAAAGTACAAGTAGCCTCCAAAAATCTCATCCGCGCCCTCGCCCGAGAGCACCATTTTGATTCCCATGGTTTTAATTTTACGCGCCATGAGGTACATCGGTGTGGACGCACGAATTGTGGTCACATCATAAGTCTCAATGTGGTAAATCACATCTCGCAGAGCATCGATTCCCTCTTGAACCGTGTATTGAATTGAGTGATGCACGGTTCCAATGGCGTTGGCAACGGTGAGAGCCGCCGCCAGATCTTGCGAACCAGACAAACCAATGGCAAACGTATGTAGGCGAGGCCACCAGGCTCGCGATTGATCGTCGTCCTCGACGCGGCGTTCAGAGTAGGACTGAGCAATCGCCGCAATGATTGAGGAATCAAGTCCGCCCGACAAGAGAGCACCGTAGGGGACATCGGACATCAAATGAGATTTTACACTCGTTTCCAAGGCGGTTCTCAAAGGGCCGAGGCGATCGACTTCCGTTCGGAGCGGTTCCGACTCGACTCGTGAATACCCGCTCCAATCTCGCTCGTAATATCGCGTAAACGCCTTGGTGCGACTGTCATAAAAGTGGCCTGGCGGGAACTCTTGGATCGTTTGACAAACCTCAATCAACGCTTTCAGTTCCGAAGCCACGAACATTTGCCCCAAGGCGTCGAATCCATAATACAGGGGAATGATGCCCAAATGATCGCGGGTAATCAGATAAGATTTTTCTTGTGAGTCATATAAAACGAATGCGAACATCCCCCGCAACTGATCCAAAAAATCGGTTCCCATGCGAATATAAAGGGGGATGATGACTTCGCAATCGGATTTCGTTTGGAAATCGTAGTCAGAACAAAACTCAATTCCCAATTGACGATGATTATAGATCTCGCCATTGACCGCCAAGATATAGCGATCACTGGCGTCTCGCAAAGGTTGAGCTCCATGGTCCACATCAACAATCGATAGTCGCTCGTGAACGAGAATGGCTTGATCGTCATCCCAAATCCCGGACCAATCCGGTCCTCGGTGGCGTTGTAAACGAGATTGAATCAACGCTTGTTTGCGCAACGCGAGCACGTCGGATTTGATGTCTAAAATGCTGAAGATGGAACACATATTTGAATCTGATATCTAAACTGCTTAACAAGGATCATGCAGCCTCTTACCTTAATCGCTTTCCCAGTTTTGGGTAAGGGCTACCCCTCGGGAGAAGTCGTTGCCGAGTTCAAAAAAAGTAAATCGTGAGAGCTAACTGCTCCCGAGGCGAGCTATGGGAGGAGACGAATTCACCCCATGCCAAGGAAACGGTTCACGCGCAGGAGCGTGGAATTGTCTTGGTCTTTTTTGTTGTATCGAAATGCGGTTTCGGACAATGAAATGTCCCCTCTATTTAGTTGTCTCGGAGGAATATTCTCAATCTTCTCGATACCGAACGACATTGGAGAGATTGAGTCTAGGGGTTGTAAGGCGACCTTACTGGAGGTTATGGGAGGGAATTTTATTAGTTTCCCAGACAAGTGGGGCAAAAGTATTTGGTATTAAGGGCCCCGATGCCTTACAATTCGGGAGGAACAGAACTTAGTCGGAGGC
>JBGSIY010000369.1:0-1992 GCA_041742275.1 Pirellulaceae bacterium
TTGGAACAAGAGCGACCAAGGAGTCAGATCACGGAACAAGCGTATCGGTTCGTGGTGGAACATCGTTCGTTGGACAATATGGTCCAGGCTTATCTTAAAATCTATGAGTCGTTTTAAAGACGAGTCCAATTCCAAAGATGATGTGGCCGAGTTCATTGTCCCCTTTTTTGAAAAGTTGCGTTTGACCTAACGGACTCAAATAGCCTGTTTGTGGATTGGCCAAACAGCCGGGCCTTGTGGTTTTTTACCCCCCCACGTTTGCTTCTGAGAAATTCGTTTTTTGGCGTTGTGCCTTGCTGAATGAAAAACCAAGGGTTCCGGGTTTCGATCAATGACCTCAGCGGAACTACATCAGCGAAACCACAATGGATGGCCATGGTTATTGGAAGGGGTCAAAACCTCCGCCACCACCGATGTTTTGCTTGGGCTGGGACGGAGGAATTTGGGGTGGGTTAAATGAATTCCCCGTTGAATCTGCCTGGGAACCTTCTGAGGTGCCCGTGTTGGAACCACCTCCAAATTCGTTTGTATTGAACGTGCGACTTGCGGGCGGGTCGGAAATTGGCCCCTGATTGTTTGTCGCCGGCTGGTTTCCTCGCGAGGAGGGCAAGGCGCCATAACCGTCTTTGGCTGGCGTGTTTTGCCCAAATGGACTTCCATTTGAATTTCCCGCAGGAGTTAACGGCGAGCCTTGTCCGCCTAATGGTCGAACCGGCAATGGTTGTCCCCCAAAGCCCTGTTGCCCCTGTGTCGTCGGAACGGGTGTTTGTGTAGGTGTTGACGTTGGTGTTGAATTAACGGCGGGTGGGCGAGAATCGAGAATCGAATTGGGGCGAGATTCCCTTCCGTCGTTGGCAGAGAACGCGCCGCTATTCGAGGGAGCTGGATTGAGGCTGCCACTCTGCGGCGCACTGGCCTGGCGAAAGCCAACGGGGGAACTCTGGTTGGCCATGTTCTGATTGACAGAAACATTCACCGAAGTCGCCCGAACGGGAGCAACTAACATCTGAGCCAATTGTTCGGGAGGCCTGTCGAACGAGGAAATGGCTAAAGAGTAATCGCTGATTTCTAAATTGTAGTTCACGATGGCATTGAGAAGTCGCTGACGGCTTTTGAAGTATTCTTGGTGTGCAAATATCGCCGTGGATACGTTTGTTTGTCCTCCATTCAATCCATTGAGAATTTGTTCGATGGAAGTTTGATGGCCGAGTGCTGCCGCCGCCTGAACGTTGATCAAATCACGCATTTTCGGGAGTAACTGATTAATGGATCGATGTTCCGAACGCACCAAATTACGGGAGGCATACCATTCGTAATGGGTTTCGTAATTTTGGGTAAGCGGGAGGTTTGCGGGTAGCGCTAGGAAAGTAGTTGCATCGGTATTGTACAGGAAAGTCTGTAGACGAATCTGCTCTCTCAGCAATTCTATTTCGGCTGCGCGAACGGAACCTGTCGCTGAGGCCACAGCAGCATTCAACAACTGACCATCCAGATTGTTCAACGATTTACTGATCTGGCGTAGCTGGGCCTCACTTGTTTGTGCCTCTCTCAGCAGGACCCACGCTCGATAGGTATTCCAATATTGTGCAACCATTTCGATACGTTGTCCCGGTGACGATTGGCCGATCGCATCCGAAATTTCGAGTGGCATGCCAGGCAAGCGTTGTTGAGCCGATTCGATGCGAAACTCATCTAAGAATTTAGTGATGTATTCAGTTTCGCTGGCCTGGTTTGTTTGTACTGTTTCGGCATCGCTGATAGGCAGCAAACGATTGGGGGTAAGAGGGGAGGCAGGTGTCGATGATCCGGTGGGCGATTGGTAGTTCGCCCCGGCGACGTTGGGATCGCGATATGGCTCCAACCGGGGCAGGTGTGCGAGAGGATCATGAGCAACCTGAGATGGTGACTCCGGACTGGCAAAATTCAGCACGGAAGGTGAGGCGTTGAAATGCGAGGGCTCTGGGTTTTCCGCAACCCGCAATCCCCGGCGTT
>JBGSIY010000370.1:0-1678 GCA_041742275.1 Pirellulaceae bacterium
TGGCTGGTTTCCGCTGATCTGTGTGGTTGTTTGGTTCCCCTTGATCCCCTCGTACTTTTGGAATCTCGGTCGCGGGGGGGCCGAGTCGGTGCGTCCGGAGGCGACATTGACCGGTTGGTGGAGCCTTCTTCGTACGGCCCAGAATGGATTTTGCGGCGTGGTCTTATTGGTAGTCTTCCTTTGGAACTTAATCAACATCCCACAGCTAGGTTTGGCGGGCCGTGTCCCCGCTCCCTTGATTTTGATTGGCAAAGTGACGGCGATCGATCAACACTTTCAAATGTTTGGCGATCCCCCCCGCTACAATCCGTGGTTCGTGTATGAAGCCCGTTTGAAAAATGGTTCCAAGATGGAATTGTTTCACCCCCAACATCGTTTGCACTACGAGCCCCCGACGGACGGAATCGGCGGATTCCGAACACATAACTGGCGAAAATTGCATCGCAATTTAACTAGCGATACGTTTGCAGCATTCCGCCAAGGGCTCTTGGATTTTCAAGTAAGCGAATGGAACTCCAGACACATCGAAAGCGAACAAGTCGTCTCCGCAAAATTAATCGCATACATGAAAAAAACGGGGCCCGATGCTGAAAACCGCGAGATTATCAGTCTAATCTGGGCTGATTGGGGCCGCGGTGATGACGCAGCGGGATCATTGTTCGACGACCTAGAGGAACGCCTCAACTCCGGGACAGGGTTGCCTTTTTAAACACCGGTCGCCTTCTCGTTTTCCGTTCAGACGTGAGCGGAAGCGGGATTAATTTTCGCAAATTTGTGTTTGGGTAGAGGCGAAGTCATCCTGGATACACAATACAAACTTGTTGCCTTAGCGAAACCAATCCGTTCGCTAACCATTTCATCAGTTGACGGATTCTCGGAGCATCGGCTGCCGGGATGGAATACGAACAGACACATTGAAACAGGCCTCCATTGAAGAATTTTATAACATTGATCAAGGTTATCATCTCCGTCTCCATTTTGTGGTACTTGTTTTCGCAAGCGCAAAGCGAGGGACAATTTCGAGAATTGTTTACGGGAAAAAAGCAGTGGGGCTGGTTTGCGATTGCCGTGATTTTTTGTTTCGCTTTCCATATCGTGGGTTTGATCCGTTGGTATTTAATTGCACTTACCATGGAATTGCCGTTAAAGTGGGTCGATGCAATTCGCATTGGATTTGTGGGTCAGTTTTTTGGATTGATTGCGTTTGGTGTTTTGGGAGGCGATTCGCTGAGAGCTTTTTACGCTGCTCGCTGCGGTCAACAGGATGAGCCCCCGCCCAATGAGTCCCGCGGGGCACAGAAGAAACGGGGACTGACCAAGCAGATGGGCAAGGCCGTGGCCAGCGTCTTTTTTGATCGGGTATTGGGTCTGCTGGCGATGATGGGTTTCGCAGGGCTTGGATTTTTCTTTACGGATTGGACAGTAATTAGCAACGGTGACAACGCAAACATGTTAGCGGCGTTGAAGTCTGCCAGCCTGATGATGTTGATCGCTTCCGCCGTCGGCATTTTGGGGGTCTTCACAATGGTCAATATCCCACAACTTCTGGCGATGAAATTCTATGATTCAGCGATGAGGATTCCCTGGGTTGGTGGATTGATAGGACAATTGATTAAGGCGACGTTGATTCTGCGGAATCGCCAAGGCGTCATTTGGCTGTCTTTCGCCTTAAAGATCG
>JBGSIY010000371.1:0-4916 GCA_041742275.1 Pirellulaceae bacterium
GCCTCGGCCGAAACTCGGGCGATTTGTTCCCGTTTTGGTTTTTCTTCTGCACTTTGATAGCTTGCCAAAGCGATGGCTGGTTTTTGATCTTCAGCGATATGATATGGGTTTGGCACACTGGAAAACTCTGAGTCGGGAGCATCCTGGGTAACGGTTGATTTCTCCGCGGAAAAACGAAGCCCCTGAGAAGCGGGATTAGAAAAGAACTTGTGTCGGCCTCCGGCACAACCGTTCAAAGCCATTAGTGCCAATACAGCAAAACACCAAAAAGATCGCGACTTTTTGCTTCTATTGATCATTTTCCACCTTTAAGAATCACAACAGATCTAAGGAATCGAACGATTAGGCCGATTGAAACCAGTCATAGTTCAGGTGACAGGTTAATTCTCAATGCAACGTATGAGTCCTATCAGTTGGGTAAAATTTGCCGTTTGAGTAGAGGCGATATTGACAAAGGGGAAGGGGTCGATGAAACTAATTTTGTTCCCTGACTCGAGAATCGAATGTTTCGTTTACCATCTTTCAATCTGTTTTTGGCCATACTGGTATTTGGTGCGCACCTTCATTGTGCGTTCGAACACCCGCCGCAGCATTGCGCTGAGGGCCATCTGCCCGTAGGGATAGGCAGTGTATCTGTTTCCAGCGCGATCATTTCCGTGGAACCAATGGCACAGCGCCCCAGCCAGTTTGGAATTGCGAGTCCCCATTTTGGTTGCATTTGCTCCGGAGCGACTCTTGTCTCTTCGGTCGCACCACCTCAGGACAACGCGGCTGAACAGTTCGTCACGGCGCCATTCGAAATCAACTTGAATGAGTCAAACGATCTATTCATAAATACGTTGGGCCATGATCTTCTCGTTGTCGCGTCCAGACTTGGGGCGCCGCTCCGCGCGCTTGATCGTCGCATCGCTCGCCAATCACTACAAATCTAAAAACAGCACAAAATCTAGAGACAACACAGCATTCGCCTGCTGTTTCATGTCGTATTTCGCCAGAGCGTTACCTTTTTTCCTCTGGTTTTTTCCTGTAATTCTACCGTGGCTATTTCGGTTCGCTGGTCGCCCCCTTGCAGTGTAGGTTTCGCGGCGGCGCCCATGCTGGATTCCCATTTTCTTTTTTGAACTCGAGTAAGTCTGATGACCATTGAAAAGTCCTCTGCCAAATTCCCCCGACTACAAGTCCCCGAATATCTGACAAATCTGATCGCCAAAGGAACTGCCGCCGCGACCGTTATCGCCTTGGCTTGGGGAGGGTATTATGTTTCTCACTTTTTATTGCCGGGCCAAGAAGGACATGCCGAGTCCGACCCAGCGCCTGAGGTCGAGGCAGACGTGGGCAGCTCGCAGCCGATGAGTGTTCGGCTCAGTCCGGAAAAAATCGAAGCAGCCGGAATCGTTTCGGAAGTGTTGGAACTCCATTCCTTTCAACCGCATCGCGTGTTTCCCGGACGCATTTCTTACAATTCCCGAACTCGCGTGGACATCAGATCCGCTGTCGATTCCGTCGTCGTCAATGTCTTGGTTCACGTCGGCCAAATCGTGCGTACCGGCGAACCGCTATTAGAACTTTCGTCCCCAGAGGTGGGCCAAATCCGCGCGGGGATTCAACAAGCGGCGGCACAGGTAACCGTCGTAGAAACAGAATATGATTGGGTTCAGACGACGAATACGCATGTGATGGATCTATTGGCATTTCTCAAACAAGACCCGACACTCGAACAAATCGAGGCCGCATTCGCCAACCGACCTATGGGCGACCATCGGAACGAAATCCTCTCCACCTACTCGCAATACCTGTTGGCTCAAAAGACGTTCAGTCGCAGTACAAATGACGAAACACAAGGAGTCATTTCTTCTCGAGTCATCGACGAACGACGCAGCAATTGGGAATCGGCCAAAGCAAAATTATCAGGACTGCTGGAAGAAACAGAGTTTCAAACTGCCCAAGACGCCAAAATGGCAACCGCCAAACTTGCTGCCGCCAAACAAGATTTGGCCCTACAACAGGAACGACTTAGGTCTTTACTCGGCCCCTTTTTCCAGGACGTCCCCGTGGCGTCGCCGGATCGGCAAGGCAATACAAAACATGAAACTGTTGCCGAGCCCGCCATCGCTTCTCTCAGCGGCTTTGTTTTGCTGGCACCGCGAGACGGAATCGTCACAGAATTATCAGCGACCCAAGCCAGTCGATTTGAATCAGGCGACACATTACTAACATTGGCTGACACGGACTCCGTTTGGGTAGAGGCGCAAATTCCCCAACGAGATCTATCGACAATTCGTTGCACACCAGGAGACGAGATTCAAGTCGTCGTGGGAGGCGCCGATGAACGAAAATTCCCCGCCGTCGTGCAACACCTTTCAACGAACATTTCTTCCGCCAGTCTCGCGTTCCCGCTCGTCGCCGAATTGCTCAATACCGATCTTGCTCTGCGACCGGGGATGTTGGTGTGGGTTCGCGTCCCCAGCGACGCCCCCCGAGATCGCTTCGGCGTCCCCGAATCAGCAATTCAACGTGATGGCCCTAGTGCTTTTGTGTTTTCGCGAGAACCGGATGGATCCTTTCTGCGTCGCGATGTGGAGATAGGCGAGGAGTTTGACGGTTGGATCGAAATTGAAACTTCAATCCCCCCAGGGACTCGCTTGGTAACCCAAGGCTCGTTTTATTTGAAGTCGGAACTGTTGCTCGAATCCGAAGAATAGGTGCACGCTTACTATGCTGTCTCGATTGATTGATTTTTCTCTGCAAAATCGTTTTCTGGTGATTGTGATCATCCTGATTGTTTCGTTGGCTGGCGTTTACAACGCAACGCAGATACCCATCGACGCGGTCCCGGACATGACAAATACTCAAGTCCAAATTCAAACCATGGCCGGATCCCTGTCGCCCTTGGAAGTGGAGCAATATGTTTCCTATCCAGTGGAAGCCGCCATGGCTGGGTTGCCCGATGTCGAAGAGATCCGCAGCATTTCGCGACTTGGCCTCTCTGTGGTCACCATTGTTTTCCAAGAAAATACGGACTTGTTTCATGCACGCAGCTTGATTGTCGAGCGTTTACCAGAAGCCAAGTCGATGATCGGCCTTTATGGAGATCCTCAAATTGGTACGCTCACCACTGCTTTGGGTGAAATATTGCAATTCGAAGTTCGCGGAATGGGTTATACGCCCATGGAATTGCGATCTATACTGGAGTGGCAAGTAGCCCCTCGACTGCGACAAACGCCAGGTGTGACAGAAGTCAACTCGCATGGTGGCCACTACAAGACCTATGAAATCCAAGTCGACCCAGCCCGTTTGGGTGAGGCGGGACTCACGTTGGCGGACGTCGTTTCAGCCATGGAGTCCAGCAACCAAAGTGCTGGGGGCGGGTACATTGTTCACCACGGCGAGCAGCGATTTTTACGGGGCGTCGCCGTCTTGCAATCCATTGCCGACATCGAGCAAATTGTCATCCGCAGTCGCCCTGATGGTGTTCCGATTCTGATCCGAGACATTGGGAGCGTGGTTCTCGAACCGCTGACTCGCCAGGGCGTGGTGACCCGCGACGGTCGTGGCGAAATCGTAACAGGCATGGTCATGATGCTCAGAGGCGAGAATTCGCGAACGGTCGTCGAAAATGCCAAAGCCACCTTGATGGAAATCGCCGAGACATTACCTCCCGGGGTGACTTTGGATTTGATTTACGATCGGTCGGAGCTAATCAACCGAACCCTGAATACGGTTTTAAAAAACCTGATTGAAGGGGGAACGCTGGTGATCGTGATCCTCTTCATCATGCTGGGCAATCTACGAGCAGGCATTATCGTCGCATTGGCAATCCCGATCTCGATGCTGTTTGCCACCAACTTCATGATGTTCGCGGCCATCAGCGCTAGTCTCATGAGTCTAGGCGCTATCGACTTCGGCCTGATTGTCGACAGCAGTGTGATCATGATTGAAAACTGTATGCGCCGATTGGCCGAAAAAACGGGTGAATTGCCACTGGGAAAATTTCTTTCGGCTCGAGAGCGATTGCACGTGATTCGCAATGCGGCAATCGAAGTGCGGAAGCCGACACTGTTTGGAGAATTGATCATCGCGGTTGTTTATCTTCCGATTTTGTTTCTTGAGGGAACGGAGGGAAAACTCTTTCGCCCCATGGCGCTGACGGTTCTGTTCGCTCTGGGGGGCTCTCTGATCCTTTCGTTGACACTCATGCCCGTTTTGGCTTTGATCGGTTTGCCACGACGGATGGTGGAACATGAGGTTTGGCTTTTGCGTTGGATAAAATTCATTTATCGTCCGCTGGTACGGATGGCAATTGGCTCGCCGGCAGTGACTCTGGGATTGGCAATCGCTTTAGTCACTTTCAGCGTACCCATCGCACAGCGTTTGGGTGCTGAGTTCATGCCGCGTTTGGATGAGGGGGACATGTTGGTGGAAGCCGTTCGCCTACCCAGTGCCTCACTTGAGGACGCCGTACCCCGCTCGACCGAGATTGAAAACGTCATCAAAGCCTTTCCCGAGGTAAAAACGGTGTTTAGTAAAACGGGACGCCCGGAAATTGCCAATGACGTGATGGGAGTGCATCAATCGGATGTTTGGGTTATGTTCCAGCCAAAATCCCAGTGGCCCGATCCGCTGCGAACTCGAGACAGTTTGATTGAAGCGATGTCTGCCGAGCTAACGACGCAAGTCCCTGGCGTTGTTTTCGGCTTTACTCAGCCCATTGAGATGCGCGTCGATGAATTGGTGGCCGGTGTAAAAGCTGATGTTGCCGTATTGCTTTACGGCGACGATCTCGACACCTTAGCCGAAAAAGGCAAAGAAGTTGAACGACTATTGCGAACTATTCCCGGAGCGGTTGATGTTAAAGCTGACATTCAATCGAATATTCCGAGCTTGTCTATTATCCCACGCCCTGATCAATTGGCTCG
>JBGSIY010000372.1:0-3948 GCA_041742275.1 Pirellulaceae bacterium
AAAGAATCGCGTCGATTGGCCGTCAAAAAGATGGCCGACGAACATCATGGCAACACGGATTGCAGCATGCATCGTGATTTCCGCGAACTGTTGGACCGACCGGACATTGACGCGGTTCTGATTGCGACTGGCCCGAACTGGCACGCCACGGCCGCCGTCTATGCAGCGAGAGCGGGGAAAGACATCTATTGCGAGAAGCCCTGCACTAAAAATATTGTTCAGAGTTTATTATTAGCGGAAACGATGCGTCGATCTGGCAGGATTTTTCAGGCGGGGACGCAACGTCGCAACTTGCCTCATTTCGCTTTCGCCTGCGCATTGGCTCGCTCCGGGAAACTTGGGAAACTCAAACGGGTTTACGCCCATCCGGCAGGCATGCAAGCCATGACCAGCGGTTGGTTGCCCCCTCAGCCTGAGCCGAATCCAGAAAATATCGATTGGGATATGTACTTGGGCCCAGCCGCCTGGCGTCCCTTCAATCCAAAGTTGCTGGATGGATTCAATTTTGAAAAAGGTGGTGGCCTGGTTGGCGGAGGGGTTCTGGAATGGGGCTCACATTGCGTGGACTTGTGCCAATGGGCCGTAGGTGATGCTCCGCCGCCGGTCGAGTATGATGCTCCCCGCGACGGACAACTTGTCGCTCGTTACGAAAACGGAGTCGAGCTAATCTTTAGAGAACAAGGTTGGATTCCGCTCGGTTCATGCCCTGTTCGATTCGAAGGTGAAACCGGTTGGGTTGAAGCAGGGGATAGCGGAAAAATGGTATTGAGTTCCCCCGAACTGTTGGCGGGACGACAAGTCGAAGAGATCGGCAATTATCCGGCAACCTACCACGTCCGTGATTTTTTGGATTGCGTGAAAACGAGAGGGGTTCCCAAGGGCAATGCCGATGCAGCCTGCAACGCGCATATCGCCTGTCACGCCGCCAACGTCGCCTTGTATCTGAATCGGCCATTGAAACTCGACCTAAATACTCATGAGTTTATCAACGATGCCGAAGCAAATCGTTTGCGTTCTGAAGCGTTGCGCGAGCCGTGGCGTTTGTAAATTGCCGAAGGAGATGTTGAGGAGGCGGACGGGGGTTTCGATTAAGGTTTAGGAGTTCAACGAAAATGTTTGGTATCAGAACGCGTTACAACGGAATATCTTTTTGCAACCGATGGATGGTTTTTTCTCTGTTGGTTTGCTGCGGACTCGCGAGTAGTAATATTACATGGGGGCAAGGGCAACCAAAATTTGACGAAGCGGAACTGATTGCCCTGTTTAAATCGGGCGGCAGCGAGGCGGAAAAAGCGATGGCTTGCAAGCAATTGGCTGTCGTTGGCTCGAGTGCCTCCGTTTCTGAATTAGCGAAACTTTTGACCGATCCCCATCTGGCTTCTTGGGCTCGCATTGCTTTGGAGGTCATCCCCGGTTCGGAAGCCGATCAAGCGTTGATCCGAGTGTTACCTGTAGTTACAGGAGACTTGCAAATTGGCGTGATCAATTCTCTGGCAGTGCGACGAACACCAGATGCAGTAGAGACGCTGGCCCAACTGATCGGTTCTGATCAAGTCCAATCCGATGTGCGTGCCGCTGCGCTTGTTTCGTTGGGACGTATTGGCGGTTCGACTGCCATCCAAAGTTTACAACCGTACATGAAATCAGATGATGATTTTTTGCGAGGTGCTGCTGCCGAAGGATGCGTATATGCGGCTGAAATTGCCGTCCAATCCGGTAACGCCAATTTGGCAATCGAACTCTATGATCAAGTTCGTCAAGCGAACGTGCCTGCAACACGAATGCTAGAGGCCACTCGGGGCGCGATTGTGGTTCGTGGTGAGCAGGGGATTCCGTTGCTGGTAGAACAGTTGCAGTCCGAAAATAAATTGAACTACCAATTGGGTTTGAGCACGCTTCGGGAAATGCCCGCATCGCCAGCCGATGCGTTGATCCTCGCGGAACTGAAACAACTAGCTCCGGAACGAGTCGCCATGATCCTGCCAGCCCTGGTTGAACGGCCGGGAGCTGTCGATCTGAAGTATCTATTAGATATCGCCAAAACAGATTCTATCCCGATTAAGATATCTGTCGTACAAGCGCTGGGCAAAATAGGTGATCTGTCATCGCTCGAGGCGTTAATCGAGGCGGGCTCGAGCACCAACACAGACCTAGCCATGGCGGCACAAGAAGCGGTGACGCTTCTGCCTGGCGAAACCATTGACTCGGAATTAATCCGTCGTCTCGGGGAAGCCAATATCGATTCTCAACGGTTTCTATTGGAAGTGATCGGTTTACGACAAATCAATGCCGTCGATGAAATTTCAGGGTTCTTGAAGTCCGCAGACGATTCCATTCGTGCGGCGACCCTCACCGCCTTGGGGCGAACGGTTCCGGCGGAGCGGTTGTCCATTTTGATCGAACAAGTTCGCTTTCAATTTCGAAATACGGATTTACCGGCGGCTGTAGCGGCTCTCAAAATGGCTGTCGTGCGAATGCCCGATCGCGATGCCTGTGCATCTGAATTGACTTCCGCCATGGACAGAAGTTCCGGCGACCGAGCCGCCTTTCTGCTCGAGGCCATTGGTGCGGTAGGGGGAGCGACGGCTCTAGAAACGATCGCCCAGGCTGCACAAGGTCGAGATGCCGAATTGCAAAACATTGCCACCCGATTGTTAGGCGAATGGATGACGATTGATGCCGCTCCAGTCGTTTTTGAACTGGCGAAATCGCTGCCGGAAAATAAATTCCAGGTTCGTGCGGTGCGGGCCTATCTCAGAATGGCTCGCCAGTTCAATATGTCTCCCGATGAACGAGACGAAATGTGTCGACTGGCTCAGGAAATTTGCAAACAACCGGCCGAGAAAAAGTTGTGGCTGGAAATCCTCAGCCGCTATCCCACCCCCGAATCCCTGCGCCTGGCCGCCACAGCACGACAGGATGCCGACGTCGGCGCCGAAGCCACAACCGCAGTGCTGACGATAGCGCAAAAACTAGGGGCCGATCCTAATCAATTAGAAGAACTCCTCGGCCCCGAAGGCCTTGATTCCGTGGAACTGGAAATCCTCCATGCGGAATACGGGGCAGGTGAATCGCAAAAAGATGTCACCCAAATCCTGAAGCAACATGCCAAGGATCGAGTCTGGGTGGTTCTGCCGTCCTCTAATTACAATTCAGCTTTCGACGGAGACCCGGCGCCAGGAGTCCCCAAACAATTGAAAGTAAAATATCGCTTGAATGGAAATGAAGGTGCTTCTGTCTTCGCAGAGAACGCGGTGATCATTCTGTCGGATAGTCGATAAATCATTACTTCGTCCCTTGGGATTTTATTCGTAGGTTCGGCAAAGAATGTGGATGTTCGCGATGATTTGTTACACTGTGTACCGTTAGGAACACTGTGCTCCATGTCGGGCAAAGTGCTTCATGAGGGGCATAACTCATTCAACCTCATCTCGTTTTATAAAGAAAAAGTCGTTCCGTTTTGGTGCTCGATGACCGGCGTGTGGGGATTTCTAACTGGTCGCAAAACGGTGTTACATCGACATTGCAAGTCGAATCGATCCAGAGGCGGTGTCGTCAGCTGAGGCAATTGTTTTTCAAGGTTAATAAAAAAGTGGATATGACAGTGACGAACATGGCGAAATCAAATTCGTTTTGGCAACCTAGGTTAATGGTCGTGGCGATCGTCTTCGTCCTGGGGACTTTTGCGGGCGGCTTGCCACGGTCGGTGATGGGCGACGAACGATTGTCGTTCAACCGCGACATCCGTCCGATCTTGTCGGATCATTGTTTTCAGTGCCATGGCCCGGACGAGCAAACCCGCGAGGGAGAGTTGCGGTTGGATCAAGCGGCATTTGCTTTCGATCCTGGGGCGTCGGGCGATGCGGCGATTGTCCCTGGGGATATTGTTATGAGCGTTTTGCTCCATCGCGTGCAAGCGGACGACCCCAGCGAACAAATGCCACCTCC
>JBGSIY010000373.1:0-4589 GCA_041742275.1 Pirellulaceae bacterium
GTCGTTTTCAAAAATAAAATTATCAACATCTTGTGTTGTTAGTAGTAGCTCTCTCCGTTTTACGTTCTCGCGTGGATCGGGTTCCGATTGAGCACTGAAACTAAAATTGAAAACACGAACATCTCTGTATGCACCTGCAACACCGCTCATCGCTTCATGTACACTTTTTTCATGAATTGAGTTCTCAGCGCCAGCAACGTTTACGTCAAGGAAACGACAATCTCCGACTAGGTTTTCAACGCCGCCAATACCATCAGAAAAATCTAGTTCGCCGAAAACCACTCTAGAAGCGACTTTCGAGCCGTGCTCACCCGGTCGCCTTCGGCCAGTTTGAGTTGAAGTGAATTCACCGCGTTTGAATTGGGCAAGAAAGGGATGCTCAGTAGGAACACCGTCGTCGAACACTGCAACGCAAGGTAGTCGCCTTGAGTCGACTGAATTAACGATTACCTTGGAGCGGACAGAAATTGTATTTGACGATTTTGCCGCAGAGATTGAATACAAAGGCTCATGTAACGATTGCACGGAATAAAAATCTTTAGCAATTTTTTGGATCGTTTTTTTATTCAAATTGCCACGAAGCCAATTGCGCCCAGACAGGTCTCTCCCATTAGTAATCAAATGCTCCGACGGTGAGCCTCCGATCAGGCCGGCAATCGCACGAAATAGCTCATCTACTTCGAGTCGGTTCAAAATCGGTTGCAATTCAACAACTACATCTAGAACATCGGCTGGATTGGCTTTTGAAATCCAAATGTTGTCAATTCGAAGGCGAGAAGGAACGGTCTCGAACTCCTTGACTCTTACCCATCTGGCTTGCTCTTGAGGTCCCAATTTCCTGAGACTTTCGGTACGTGCAAGTAGGTTGTTGATTTTTTCTTGCGTAGCGTGAATAACAGCATTTCCGCCCTCGGTCACCTCTATCAGGTCAACGCCTAAGCGACTGAAAGTTCGAGCGTGGTCATCAGAAAAATCAGTGTCTTCCTCAATTATTCCAGTTTTATGAGTCTTCGATTTTGTGACTTTCTCAATCGACTCCTCGGGTGCCGCCAAGAAAAAAAAGTGTTTTTGGCGTAACGGATCATTGGAAGATTTGATCTTCTCAACAGTTTCATTAAGGGATGAACGTAGGGTGTCGCCTTTCTGAGACCAATCGACAAATGCAAATACGGAGGCTCTTCCACCGCCGGAATTTTTACCTCGCCCTAGCTCGTGAGTTTCATTTAGAAAGAAAGTCCGAGGCTCTATTGAACGTTTGGACTTTCCCATGCTAACCCAACTCCTTCAGTAAACGAGACCTGACGTCGTCTTGAACTCGTTGCTCAACTTCCGAAAACGATTTGCTTGATTCGACTTGGCGTCGTAGTTCGGAACTGATATTCGACCTGTGAACCTTTGCTATTTGTCTGGCGAACTGCAATAGCTCAAGCTTCGTTGGTTTAGGAAATTGCAAAACCAAGTCAAAACGACGTAGCAAAGCTGCGTCGAGTTTCTGCTGCAAATTTGACGTTGCTATGAAAAGCCCGGCGGGCGTCGAGTGTTCCAGTTCCTGCATTAGCGAAATAACAATCCGGTCCAATTCACCTACGTCCGACGGATTGCCTCTCTGTCTGCCTAATGCATCAACCTCGTCCATGACGACTACACAGGGTGTTGTCTCTGCAAATTGAAACAACTGGCGAATGTTTACCGCAGTTTGGCCAAGATAAGAGCCGATAATGGCATCAAACCGCACCAAATAGGTTGGTAATCCAATTTCGTTTCCGATTGCCAAAGAAGTCAGGCTTTTGCCGCAACCTGGAGGGCCGTGGAAAAGAATTTTTGATCGTATCGGAATCCCCTTCTTCTTCAGAACGGACATTGACTTCCATTCCTTAACCAGGTCATCTACTTGGTTTCTAATTCGCTTTTGGAGGAAAACATCCTCCAAGCTTGTTTTTTTCCGTAAGCGTTTAAGAGCATTGTGAAACACCAATTGACCTGTGTGACCGTTGATTCTGTTCGAATGCCCATTCTTTCGATCTTGAAGCGATGCTCTAAGTAGTCGTGCAACAGTGGTACGCCCAACGTTTTCTTCATGAGCGCATATTTCGTCTGCGATAGCCAGAGACAAGTCCCAGTCCTTGGCTTTCAGCGCCGAAAACAGTTTTGCTAAACTTTCAGACTTGATCATTTGAGGGGTTTTCGGTAAGCGGAATGTCCATTCCGGATCCGAAGGGCTTCCTTTTTTTCGTGAAAATTCGCAACCTGCCGCTTGATCTCAGCAAGCAGTTCTTTCTCACCCATCTTGGAGACCTGCTCCGGAGTGAGTACGCTCGCGACCCCATCGACACCGGTCAATTCAATAGATCTTCCCTCTGAACTGTTCCGGCCAACCCAAAAAAAACGATTGTTAGTCCGCTCAACCAGAATACCAAAGACTTTGTCGTCGAGCTTTTCAAGCCGACTTTGCTCCGAATTCTCTAAGTTCGAGCAAAGGATCATTGAGACTTTGGCGCCAGTTTCATCTAGTTCTTGAAGCATTTCCCCCTCCGGATGTATGGCTATTGTTTTTGTGATTTGCAGAATGACAAAATTGGGACGTTCTTTAAGGGCGGTACAAAACGCATTGATCTCCTCCAAGCCAAAGGCTCGCTTGTTAGTTTCGTAAAGCGATAAACGAGACGGATCCCAGCCGAGGAGCCGAGCCATTTCATTTAGACCAAAACTGTGTTTTTCCCTGAGTGCCCTGAGTACGACGCCGGCACCTTTTATCAGTATTTCCGCCATTTACGTATTATGACAAGTGTTGACAATTTGTCAACAGGAAAATCAGAACTCGTCAAGTCATTCGCTTAACTCAGGTAGAAAAGGATCGGGCTGTAGGTGAGGCGACCTCGGGGTATCAGGATGATTCTCGAATTGAGCAATCAAAGTTGCGAGGAGGCAATTACCGTTTTCCAAAACCTGTTTCTCTCCGACAAACGGTCGTCTCGTCACCAAATGAAAATCGGACGCGGTAAACCGGCAAATAACGTTTTCGCTTCTTCGAAAGGGTGACACTGTTTTTTGGTTGCGATGCCTACTGGCAAAACCTCCAAAATAGCCTTTTGGGTCGTTTGGTCGTAAGTGTATGATTCTGCTCGACTTGTGACGACGGGACTCACTTGGGGTGAGTCACGGTGTTTAGAGCCTTTTGGTAGATTTGAGCCCTTCGGGCGCGAAAAATTGGCGGGGGTGAGTCCCGCGATTTTGATCGACGCGAATATCGGAAATCAAAAAGAACCGCGAAAACCCGCGTAGAAATGCAAAGACCCGCTGGGGTGAACCAGCGGGTCATTTTACTTGAGGTCACCTTGCGGTGACCGTGTTAGTGGAGGCGAGGGTGTAGACTCGCAACGGGTCTCACATTTCGATGCAATTCTGGTTCGCCTGTGGCACATGATTGCAGGTCTCGGGACTTTAGTGCTCAGATAGCGAGGGATCGCTATCAACCCTCGTTCTGATAGTTGGGCCGATATCACGGAAGTCGAGCAGCTACGCTGGGGGTACGTAATCCGCATGGACTCCCAACTGCAGAGGCGCATTCTCTGCCCAATTGATCACTTCAAGATCGGCTAGCAATCCCATAAATGCCGCTAGGCGATCAGCCATTCGTACTGGTGACCGCCCCAGTTTCTTTACGGCTTCCGTGGTGGGAATGATGCCGGAGTCACCAAGTGTAAATCGCAGGCGTTGCACTTGTCCGTCAAAGCGTGACAACGCCACTTGGATGTGCTGGGAAAACACAAGCTCCGAGAAGATATCTTCAACTACATCTGACAATGGGCGAGACAATCGGTCGGCCACCCATGCCGCGAACCATCGCAACGACATTCTGCTGCGGTCCCCCATACTCAGAAACTCTACATTCTTTGATTCGCTCACCCGCTTCTGCAGGCGAATCCACCAACGAGCCAACATTCGACAAGCCCGCCAAAGTTCAGCGTCAATAGAGTTCTCCACAATGTCATCATACTGCGCATGGTCTGCATGCACGGTCGCATGCCAAATTCTCGCAATTTCGCTGAATGATGATGAGTTGCAGACTGGCTCAGCTTCGTGACGAATGAAGTCTTCCAACGAACTCCAGGAATCCAGTTGAAATTCTGAAGGGGAACGCCTTCGCCAATGACTGACAACTTCTTTGATACTGTCAGCTCCGTCCTTCAGAGCGATTTCAAAGCATCGCAAGAACACTTCCGAGATTGTCCGCTGGATCTGTCTTGCCTGAAATAGCGACCAGAGTTCTTGATGTTGACGAAGTCCCACGTTTGCGAGTTGGAGTGGTTCCCCAGTGGGATGAAGCCCTGAATACCAACACGCTCGCAAATCAACCGGGGCAAAGTAATTATGCTGTTGAATGGATTCGCAAATCAAGCGTGCCGTCAACTGACGATAGCCAGCGGCATCTCCACACGTTAAGGGAACAAGAAACTTTCGTAAGAATGCTTGCTTCACCTTGGAATCTGCGTTGCGGTAGTAAGATGGATGAAGTCCGTTCTTTCCAAGTTCGTCTAGCGACTCACTAGATATTTTTGAAATCTCCAGCCGGTTGAATCTTTCATAGC
>JBGSIY010000374.1:0-2504 GCA_041742275.1 Pirellulaceae bacterium
GTTGTGTAACGCGAAGGGGCCTTCGACTCCGGGTCTTTAGTCGCCGCTCGCCATGACGCGACAACTGATATTGCCTTCCAGTATGCACAAACCTTGGGCAGAATCCGAGAGAAAACAAAGCCCCCATGTGAGCATGGCAGCGGAGCTCAATACCATTCAGGGCGGGACAGCTAATCCCTACCTTTCATCCTCGCTACCTTTCTGTTTACGCTTCAACGTTGAACTTCGGCCCCACCTCGGGGGAGGCTTGCCTTATAACAACGCTGCAAAACTCGATACAGGGCCTCGGGCTAAGAGCTACCCTGGCGGGATCCGCCCCCGCTCGTCTTCAAACCATTTCCAGTCCGCACGTTCATCGCATGGTTCGTCGCGAACCAGTGATGCTGCAAACCACGCCTCACTTTCGGTCCTGTTTACGTATTACAAGTTTAAGGCCAGACCACGTGTCATCGACAGCACACACTTTTACGTCAACGAGCCCAAGTGGCAACGCAACAGTCCGGAACGTATCTTCCGTTATCTGAGACGGCACACGCGAAGATTTCTTTGGTCACGACACCCAAATCATCCCATTCTGCTTGATCTGTTGCTTCGCAGCGGGAAACGATTTCGATAGCTCGACGATGGATGCCGTGAAAAGGTGCCATAGATCGATACGGGATCGAATCGTAGAAGATATTTGAACGTCCGCCGGAACTGGCGAAAGGAGTTCGACGTAGTTCCAGGGGGCATTCTTGGTCTTGATTCGAAACCCTGGCTTGATTCCGAGTTTCTTCGACAATGGGGTCCCAGAGTAGCCTGGCATTTGGTTGAGTCCTCGATTATGGCTACCTACGTGAGCGTGTGTAGACGACGAACGACTCGGTTAACGTGGCGGCGGACAGAAACCGTTGCTTCAAATCCGACGTGGCCCGCCGCTCACGTTCAACCGTTTTTTCGCCGCGTTGACCCGCAAAACGAGTCACCACACCGTAAGATCAAACATCACGATAGCAAACCGAGCCGACACCAGCAATCAGGTCTCCATCGCAAATGCACCGTCCATTCGGGGTACGGAACAGCGCGCGATGTCAGGCCGGTTTGAAAACAATGGCAACCGCGACCATGGCAGTGATGGAAATGCCCAGCAGAACAAATGGCAGAATGACGCGGCGTCGGCGTATAAAGACGATCGCGATAATGTTCAAGACGATACCCACGATTGCGGTAGCGCCGGCAAGACCACTCCCGCTAGCAATGGCGTAGTGACCTGGTTGCGCACGCGGCGGAAGACGGGTTGCTTCTGAGGCGAAACGCAATGCCTGTGGTATCAACATCAAGGCGACGAAAGAAAACACAAGCAAAGCGAGTACCGATGCGATCGCAGCCACGCCGCGGAGAATCTTCATCTTTCGTGAAGCCTGGGTCGCCTTCGGTAGGTCAGGGGAAGTCGTCGGTGATGTGTAGGGGTTGTCCATCAACTATGGATTCGTCAGAACGCGCAAAAATTGGGCCACATGCCCAGAGCTGGTCTGAGCGACGAACGGTAGCCGTCACCGAGGACGGCGAGTTGATGTTCCAACCGTAAACGCGTGATGCCGTCCTCCGCGTGCACGGCATTGTTAACGCAGCGTCAATCTGTGACCAGACGCGTCCCAGTTGTCGATGCCGCTCGGCCGGGAATGATAGAGTTCTACCAACGGAGTTCCAGTGCGACTGCATTTCTTCACGACCACCCAAGTTCATGGATTGTCTGGCGAAAAACCTCTCGATTTATCGACGGGTAGAAAACGATGTTACTCGGCTGGCTTGGCTGACAGTGCCGGAAGCGAATCCCACGCTTAAAAACCCCCAGGATCGACGTTTCTTCGAGCCCCTCAAAGTACCTGCGCTCAATCCGGAATGAACGCCCCATCGCACTTATTTCAAGCGTTGTTGGCGTGACGGCTAGTTCAACAAACAATTGAGCAGTAAATGAACCGGCTCGCACCGATCCGCGAAACATCAATGGTTCGGCATGTGCTTCCGAATTCTGCATTTGAATCCAAACAAAGGGGTGTGGGTTCTTCGACGAAGAAATGGCGTCACGCGGTAGCGTATTGCAATCTATGCGTCGGGGTGATGGCGTTTTTAGCCCAGGGACTAGGTTTCCCCGACGTATAGATTGGGCGTTGAACTGAGCCGACGGAGCGGGATGATGTTGGCTACTTGAGAGGTTACGATCGGTTCAAGTGGCTTGCGAACGTTACCGTCGCTTCAACGACTCAACGGTGAGTTAGTCTATCAAGAAAAATGCCAATTGGCAAGTTTTTGGGAATCCGAGTCTGCAGGCAAGTGTTGGTTTTACCTTTTGAAGCGTTTGAATGGATCGGTTTTTGGGCCGGGCGCACGTCGCAATGACGCCGCGTTCTTTTGGTCAGCGTTCGGGCGGATGGCGGCAAGGTTGCGGATCTGCATGTCTTGGGCCATGCGGATGATGTACGGATTCTTGCGGCGATGATAGGGCGTCATGAGGGGGCTTTCCT
>JBGSIY010000375.1:0-5294 GCA_041742275.1 Pirellulaceae bacterium
AGGGATGTCGTAGTTGTTTGATTTTGTCCAGTGATTTTAGTTCCAACTGGGCGCGACGTTCATCATGAAAGCCGTACAAAATCTTAATGGCTTTTTGCATGCCACCGGGCGCCTCTGCCCGCCAAACCTCACCGTACCCACCGGAACCAATGCGTTCGATGAGGTGATACCCCAGGAAATTGTCAGCGTTGATAGGACTCGACTTAGACACAGTGATCACCTAAAAATGGAATTGACGTTCGCCGAAAAGCATAGGTCGCAACAAAGTGACGTCGCTCATCTGACGGTCTCCAAAAACAACTTTTGTTTTGGTATCGACGATTCCCATCTTTATTATCCCTACGACCGCTGCTAACGGCACGACTGCGGGGATCAGTGTCGATTGCCCAGGGAAGACTGATCACCGCCTGGTGTCCCCAACACCGACGTGAAATAACTTTTGATCACACGATCGATGTAGTCATTGTTGAGTTCCATCGGCAAATCATGGTAGTTGCAAAAGTTTCTTATTTGGCTGAGTAAATCGCGAGGTTGACAACGCCTTAAACGCCGCTTCCGTGCCGCGTAGTGCTTCTCGAGTAGGTAAGTCACAGCTTCCGAGCGATATTCGCAACCCATCCGCTCGCAATAAATCCGAAATAAATGATGAAACTCTTCGACCGAGGGGTCTTGTACATTGATCTTATAAGGAATTCGTCGCAGAAATGCTTCATCCACGAGGTCGGTGGGTTCCAGATTTGTCGAAAAAATAATGAGTTGTTCGAAGGGGACTTTGATTTTTTTACCCGTGGGCAAGGTCAAAAAGTCGATCCGACCTTCCAAGGGAACGATCCAGCGGTTCAATAATTCTCGCGGCTCAATACGCTGTCTCCCAAAGTCATCGATTAGCAAGCTGCCGCAATTACTCTTCATCTGCAGGGGAGCTTCACAAACCTTGCTGTTGGAGTCAAAACGAATCTCCAGAGAGTCCATGGTCAATTCACCACCGACCATCACGGTCGGGCGCTTCACTCGAACCCAACGACGGTCATGGCTGGAGTAGTCCATCGATTGATCGTTATCGTTCTGAGATATTTGATGATAGGCCGCATCAAACAACTTAATAATCTGTCCGTCTTCGTAGATAGCATAAGGAATCCAGACCTCTTGGCCAAAACACTGCGTGATTCGTTGGGCTAAGGTGGATTTCCCGTTCCCCGGTTCGCCGTATAAGAACATCCCTGCCCCAGAGTTAATCGCAGGTCCCAACTCATCGAACAACTGCTCGTCAATACTGATGTCTTGAAACGCTTTGGCCAACTGAGTCGATTTGGGGTTTTCATTCCGGATCGATTGGGCCTCGACCGACAGAACGTATTCGATCAAGGGAACCGGCGCTGGTCCGACATAAGCGCATATCTCCATCGCCGCCTGGGCTCGGTCGCGACCAGCTTCGGACAGACGATAATAATAGTCATTTAGAGGAGCCGAACCGCAATGGGAAATTACCTGACGGGACCGCAAACTCTGCAAAACCTCATCCAAGACCGTGAAGGAAAAACACAGGTCGTTAGCCAGCTGCCTACCGCTGCTCTGACCCACGACGAGCAATCGTTTCATCAATAACGATTCCACCAAACTCAATGGAATCCCACTGTCCGTCACGGACGTCGGCTCATTAGGACGGTAGTTCTCATCCATCATAATGGCAGCTAATAGACTGCTGCCCAACGACGTGATTTCATTATTCATGGTCAGTCTCAGATCAAAATAAAACGATGTGACGCAATCGCGAATTGGCCTGCTGGTACAGCGAGAAACGCCAAACAGACGAGGGAGAAGTCAATCTCCGTTCGAGGATCGCTGATGTGGGAATATAGTTCAATGCAGTGCCGACGCCGGGAACTTCTGCAAAAAACTAGCTTGCGAACGTCACGGGAGTGATTTTTTTTTAGGAACCCGCCCGGACAGGACGTGGACAGAATTCGTGAACTCCGAATAACCGGCATAATCCGAAATTAGGCGATTCTCAAGTATTTTTGGTGGCCGTTGAGTCAACGGTGAACTATCTAATTGTATTCAGTTTCACCCCCAACTCTTCCTTTCAACCCATGACTGTAAACCCAACAGCGGCTCCAGAAATTAGTACAGCGAGATGGATTCTGTCTGGCCAAGTCTCAGACTCCGATCCATTGCGCCGAGTGCTGATCAATCAGTCCCCACTGACAGTGGGCCGCAGCCCCAACTCAAAACTTACCCTCCCCGTTTCCTGCGTCTCGGGTAATCATGCAGCGTTTCATTTAGAGGGTGATGATCTGTTCTTGGAGGATTTGGACAGCACGAATGGCACTTATATAAACGGCGATAAAGTATTGGAAAAAACGCTGATCCATGCCGGGGATATCATTCAATTTGCCACCATCGTATTTCGTGTCTCCGAAGCCGATACGGCGTCAGTAAATAACACGGTCCATGAGGATTCCGGCGATCGCGCTTTGGCCATGATCCAATTTGATCGTTTGATCAACGATGGCAACCTGTTCCCTTACTTTCAGCCCATTGTTCATTTGGCCGACCAATCTTTTTTTGGATATGAAGTTTTGGGACGCAGTCGCCTGTTCGGCCTGCAGATGCCCGGCCAAATGTTTCACGCCGCTTCCCAATTAAACTTAGAAGCCGAATTGAGCGAGGTGTTTCGCACCCGCGGGATTGAAGTCGGGCAACGCTTCGGTCACCAGGCAAACTTGTTCCTCAATACTCACCCCAAAGAATTGGGGCACGACCGTTTATATGATTCTCTGCAAGAGCTTCGGAAAATTTCATCCCAACAAGTTATCACGCTGGAGATCCATGAAGCGGCAGTGACCAACCTGACCATGATGCGAAAGCTAACCGCCGTCCTCCGTGATCTGGACATTAAATTGGCTTTTGACGACTTTGGTGTAGGACAAGCTCGATTGGTCGAGCTGGCCGAAATCCGCCCCGATTTCCTGAAGTTCGATATGAAACTCACGCAAAACATAAACAAAGCCGGCGAACGTCATCAAAAAGTGGTCAGCTTATTTGCCAAGATGGTCAATGAACTGGGTATCACGACTCTGGCCGAAGGAGTGGAAACCAAGGAATGCCACGAACTGCTCGTGGAAATGGGGTTCTCGGCCGGGCAAGGCTATTATTATGGACGTCCCCAGCCCATTGCCAAGTATTCAAACATCCCGGTTGATACGAATCTAAACGACACCAAAGAAACACTTGCTGAATAACGTTGTTGACGGGATCCCACAGCCCCCAACGGAAACCAACGCCAAAAATCGATCTTTTGATCCTTTTTGGCGTTTTTTTACGCATTTTTGAGCCTTACACACGCCGACTTCTTTTGGTAATATATGGCTCGCGCGTTTTTTGTTAATTTATGTCAGCCCGGCGGTTGCCTCCGCCCCGCCTGGTAAGATCGTTCGCCGGAGAGATGAATCATGGCAAAGTCAAAGAAAAAATTGGAAGTCGTCCACTTGGTCTGTGAAGAAACGGGTGATTACAACTACACCATCCGACGCAAAACCGGCGGTGAGAAACTGAAACTCAAAAAATACTCGCCTCGCCTGCGAAAACACACCATCCACAATGAGAAGAAAAAATAGGCGAGAAGACGTAATAGGCGAAAAGACGCAATAGGCGTGATGCTGTAATCAGCAAAACGAACCTGCCGTGGGGCGTGGCGGCAACTTGAAATCCGATTCGTTCGTCTGGCAACTCCGCACATTAGCAGGACGCGGTTAACGAGCCAACGAGCTAACGAGGCATTCATAAAACGAGCGAGCCGACAAACAGAAGTCTCAGAAGAATTTGCTCCCGGCGTAGAGCTTTTTGCGATTTCCTTTTCTCCCCGGTCTTTCGCCAAAGACATTCACCAAGATTTGCAGAACACGGCCAGCATGTTACAACTACTGCTTGCCGTGTTTTCTTTTTGTGATGGATCTTCTGATGGCCAAACGATGGAAACTGCGACCGCATGACCGTGCGATCGTCACTCAAATCTCCGAATCTCATAATGTCCCGGCGATCATTGCCAAAGTTCTGGCGAATCGCGATATCACCCACCCGCGGCAACTTGATTCTTTCTTCGATACCAAGATGACCTCCTTGCGGCCCCCTGAACAGTTGCCGGGTGTTATCGAGGCCATTCCTGTGATCGAGCGTGCCATTGCGGATCAGCAACGGATTGTTATTTACGGCGACTATGACTGCGACGGCATTACTTCCACAGCCATTCTCTATAAATGCCTAAAGCTTTTGGGCGGGAACGTCTCTTATTTTGTTCCCAACCGCTTGGACGACGGCTACGGATTGAATAGCAACCAAATCCGCAAACTCAAAGAAAAAAACACGGACCTGATCATTACTGTCGACTGCGGTATCGCCAGTTATGACCAAGCTGTCGTGGCTCAAGAGGTTGGGATTGAGTTGATTATCACCGATCACCATTTGCCGGGTGAGCGACTTCCGCCAGCAGCTGCGATCATCCATCCCGGCTTGCCGCATCAAGACTATCCATTTGCGGGCTTGTGTGGTGCCGGCGTGGCCTTCAAACTCGCCTGGGCCTTGTGCAAACATCGCGCACAAAGTGATCGTCTGCCCCCGCCGATGCGCGATCTGTTGTTCAACGCCATGAGCCTGGCCACCATTGGAACCGTGGCCGATGTTGTTCCGCTGGTCGACGAAAATCGTATTCTCGTTCACCATGGCCTGAAGCGATTACATGATTCGGGGGGCATTGGCCTCAATTTCCTGATGCAACATTGCAAGCTGAGCGGCAAGGCCGAACTGTCAGCGGAGGATATTGGGTTCGGTATCGGGCCTCGTCTCAATGCCTCAGGGCGATTAGGACAAGCACAGTTGGGGGTGGAACTGCTGATCTGCGAACAGCCAGAACGGGCGGAACAATTGGCGGCCTACATCGACAACCTCAACAAGAGTCGCGACAGTTTGGAGCGATCAATCATTCGCGATGCCAATAAACAACTCCAAACTGATTTTGACCCCACCCAAGAGTCGGCCATTGTGCTGGCCGATCCTCAATGGCATCCGGGAGTGATCGGAATCGTTGCCGGTCGCTTGGCTGAGAAGCATAATCGCCCAACGATTATCCTCAAATCAGATCCCCTTACGGGCGAACCAGCGGTGGGTTCGGCTCGCTCTGCCAGTGGCCTAAATTTGTACGAGGCGTTACACGCTTGTCGTGAACATCTTGTGACCTATGGGGGACATGCGGCCGCTGCTGGACTGAAGATCAACGCCGAAAATATCGATCGGTTTCG
>JBGSIY010000376.1:0-3858 GCA_041742275.1 Pirellulaceae bacterium
TTCGACGAACGCCTCGATCATATTCGGAACGACGTCCAAGGGACTGCTCAGCAGCGAACCCACCGGCTGATCCCCTTTGGTTACCCCGCGTCCATGATTTCGCGTCAGATTTTCTAATCGCGACTGAACTGCTGAGTTGTCGCTGGTGAACATCGTCGATACGGCGTAGATTAAGCCACTTACGCTAATTAAAACACAGGCAATGACAACCAAGTAAATCATAATATTCTCGAGCAGAAAATTGTAATTGAGAACCCTCGCCTTACTTGGCAAATAAATCCCGGCGAGAGGTCGTTCTAACCCATCGCAATCACCCCGACCTTATCTTTAGTCTTCGAGCATCACTCGCTCACGGAAAATACTTGGTGGCAGGCGAATTCCGTTGGACTCCAGTCGAGCCATGCATTTGGGACGGACACCCGTGCAAATGAACTTTCCGGTGGCACGACCGTTCTCGTCGACGCCATCCTGAACGTATTTGAAAATGTCTTGAGTCACGATCGTGTCGTTTTCCATACCACAAACTTCCGTGATATGGGTTACTTTTCGAGGCCCACCCTGCAGACGGTTGGCTTGGACGATTAAGTTAATGGCACTGGCCATTTGTGTTCTCATCGCTTTGAGAGGCATCTCAAAACCGGCCATCATGATCATGGTTTCCAATCGCCCCAAGCAGTCGCGAGGCGTGTTAGCATGGGTCGTTGTCATCGAACCCTCGTGCCCCGTATTCATGGCTTGCAACATGTCGAGAGCTTCGGGGCCTCGACACTCGCCGATAATAATTCGTTCGGGACGCATCCGCAAACAGTTTCGCACCAAGTCCGTGGCGGAGACGGCGCCTCGGCCTTCGATGTTGGGTGGGCGGGTTTCCAATCGCACCACGTGCTCTTGTTGCAACAGCAATTCCGCAGCGTCCTCGATCGTAATGATTCGGTCGGTATTGGGGATAAAACTTGACAGCGTATTGAGCAACGTTGTTTTACCGGAACCGGTACCGCCAGAGATAATGATGTTTAGTCGAGCCTTCATCGCCCCTTCCAGCAACATCACCATTTCCGGAGTGAAGGCTTTATAATTCAACAGATCTTCCAGTTTCAGTGGATTCGAACCAAATCGCCGAATGGACATAGCTGGTCCGTCCAAGGCCAATGGAGGAATGATCGCGTTGACCCGCGAGCCGTCCTCCAAACGCGCGTCCACCATCGGGCAGGTCTCATCCACGCGGCGGCCCACCCGCGATACGATCCGGTCGATAATTTGCAGTAGGTGAGCGTTATTGCGAAATTCAACGTTGCTGCGTTGCATTTTTCCGCCACGTTCGCAATAGATGCTTTTAGGGCCGTTGATCAAAATATCACTGATTGAGGGGTCTTTTAACAGCAGCTCCAGCGGTCCCAAGCCGAATGTTTCATCCAGAACTTCATCGATGAGCCGGTCCCTTTCTAACCGGTTCATTAGGTTGCTTTCGCTATCGCATAGGTGCTCGACAACGACACGGATTTCCTTGCGCAAGACGTCGCCTTGCAACTCTCCCACTCGCCCTAAATCGAGCTTTCCAATGAGCTTGTGGTGAATTTTTTGCTTGAGAATATCGAATTCATTGGTCTTCGAATTGCCTCGAGTCGATGCGTTACTCATTTTTTTCCCATCTTGAATTTCAAATTAACTCAGACATTCTGTAGCCATCCCATCGCTCAAGGCCAACTGTGTTTCCTCACAACGGAACTTTGAGCGGTCCAATAGGGTTGATGCGGCCGTAAGCAACCGCATCTCCGCCGCAAATTACCGTATCCCAGCGAGTCCCTAAATTTGGTAACATCGATTCATTGAACAATATGGGTCGCAATCGTCTGGAAAGATTTGGAAAGGCCATGGCCATGCTTGACGTAGGTCCCGGGAAGCTCTTAATCGCCGTCCCTACACTTAACGATCCAAACTTTTTTCGGACAGTTGTACTTCTCTTTCAGCAATCGGATGAGGGAACGGCGGGAGTTATTCTCAATCGGCGGACCGATAAGAGAATTTCCAATTTGGGGGATGAATTCGCAAACCATTCCGCAGAAACCGATCACGCCGTTTATTACGGTGGTCCGATTGCCGGTCCCTTATTGGCCCTGCATACGAGTCTCAGCCTGGGGGAATTTAGTGTTGTCCCAGGTCTTTTTGTCTCGACAAATCGCGATAATTTATTGGCGCTTTCCAGACAGAATAAACATCGTTGCCGCTTTTTTGCTCACTATTCTGGCTGGGGGCCCCAACAACTGGCTGAAGAGATTTCGGCGGGGGGGTGGCTGCTCGCTCCCGGGGATCTCGAACTTGTGTTCTCCGACGAGCAAACGATTTGGAGGCGGATTTGTGAGTCGTTGGGGCATGACATTATGCTCGACCCCCGTTTTCGCAACCGAATGCCCGACCAACCCGGTCTCAACTGAGGACGTTTTGGGGGGCGTTATCTGTTCCGATGTTCGGAATTTTTCACTAAGGTTCGTCGTGTGTTTCGATTCCGAGCAGAGTTGGGTGGACACGTATTGGCCCCCGTCGTTAGCCGAATGGATGAATGGCAAAACGGGAACGTAAGCTTGGCAAAGCACACGACATCATCGGATGTCATCTGGTGGGCATTGGCGAGGCAAACTTTCAGATTCGCGTCTCTGCCTAGCGATCTCAGCGGTAGGCACAGCTGCGGAATCCGAAGTCAGGGGATTCTCGCAAGCCAGCGCCTGAGCCAGCCCGACTTCCGAAAACGGTTCGCTGCAACCAGGAATTGGCCCTTCATTTATTGGTATTGACGAAAATCGGGTGTTTTTGTCCGATAGGTCACTAAATAGAGATTGATTTTCAAAGCCAGAATTCCTCTTTTACCCTAAAGCTCGTGAACCTTTTGCAGATCATTTCCGGTGTCGACGTGAACGGAGCGTTGGTCTATTGCAAGTTGCTAACCGAGCGATTGCAGGAGCGGGGGCATCGTCTGTTCGTCGCAGCTCGCCCTAACTCGTGGATCTCGCAGCAAAACCTGACTACTCCCATCGTGACGTCATCGCTCAAGCGTTTCCCGTTGCACGAATTGAATCGATTTAAGGCCCTGATCGCTAAAGAAAAAATTGATCTGATTCACACTCACATGAGTCGCGCTAGCCATTTCGGAGTCTGCCTCAATTTGATGACTGGAGTTCCGGTCGTTGCGTCGGCTCATCATCGTCAATGGCAGTTGCATTGGCGTCTCAATAATCACGTCGTTGCCAATTCGGCCTCCACCGCGCAATTTATGCGCCGGGTCAACGGCGTTTCGGCCCGTCGCCTTTCGACAGTGCATTGTTTTATTGATCTCGAACGGTTTCGCAACACCGAACCCAAATTCCGGGACTACTACCGCACCGAACTGCATCTGGAACCAGACGATTTTTTGATCGGAGTCGTCGGTGATGTAACGGAGCGGAAGGGGCAAGAATTTTTGATCAAGGCGTTACCGCAACTGATAGAAAAAATTCCCCGTATCAAAATCGCTTTGATCGGTCGCTTTCATCGCGACGACGCTTACGCCAAAAAGTTGCGACGGTTTATCAAAACGCACCAACTTTTTTGCCGCGTGAAGTGGTTAGGGATTCGCCAAAATATTCACGAGTACATGCAGGCCTTCGACGCTCTCTGCGTGCCCAGCATCGAAGAACCTCTGGGAATGGTGGCCATTGAGGGTCAGGCTGCCGGGATTCCAGTGGCAGCCAGTAACACGGGTGGATTGAGCGAGATCATCACGGACCGTCAAAGTGGATGGCTGTTTGAGCCGCACAACCCGGAAGCCATTACTCAGTGCCTCTCGGAAATCTATCTTAACCAAGCTGAGGCCCAACGCATGGCCAA
>JBGSIY010000377.1:0-9854 GCA_041742275.1 Pirellulaceae bacterium
GGTACTCGATAACCCATGTATCCATCCTCGACCAGCATCCGAAACAACCCAAAGCCAAATCATAGTGCGATGGGAAAATAATGCTAGACAAGATGCCTTTTAATGGGGCACTAAATCAACAGTCCGCTCGTCCCGGCCGGTGCGAACAACTGGCAGCTACCCACGCTACAATAAAACTAATAAATTGTTTTATGATTTGATCTCCGTTTCGGGCTCGTCCCGGCGGGATCACGACTCGATTCAATTCGCCATCAGGGAACCGATCTATACTGCCGAAAATACAACAGCCGCCTACCAACTCAATGGGTCGCTCGCCTTGTTTGGAAAAACGAAAATTCCCGACCAAGAGATCTGGCTGAACGAATTGAGCTCAGCAACCGAGCTGGATGGCGTCCGCATCCTTTCAAGTAAAACTCGATCGGACAACACCGTTCAGTTCTTTGTCAGTACCTGCCCCAGGTTGTCGCCTGCGGACGTCGTGCGAAGTGTCAAAGGACGTTTGCAATACTTGATTCGGGAGCATATCCCCTTAAGCATTCCGTCGCAATTACCATGACCATTTCTATGCTGGAACCTTTGGCGGATATGATCGAGGTGCTATTCGAATTCACACTACGTAAGTCACTGGCTCCGCCGGGGCGAGCCCGACGGAAGCAGGCGTGCGCGAGGGTGCCGTCCAGAATCTGACGCCACTAAGGACCGTTCGATGAATGTCGGCTTTAGCTCCGCGAAGGATTAAAAATTTGCTTTTGCAGAACGAAAGGCGACAATTAAAATTCGGTTGATACTAAGCGACAACAGGCCATCGAGAAAGCCGAACTAAGTGAATGCCCGCAAATAAGTTCCGACTAATTTATAAAGCGGGATTTTGTTACGAGACGGTGCCTCAAGGATTGTTCTGACAGAATATCTCGATTTACCCCGACAGGGGTTAGCAACTTTTAGCCGGTGGTTGAGCGCAGCGACACCAACGGAAGGTTGTCGCCACCGACACCGCACCCGGAAAAGGTGCCATCGACGTTCTTGATTCGTCCTGCTCGCCTCTAATTCGGGGTACTGAAATCGAACTTGAAATCGGGACGGTGATCTCACTAGGCCAAAAAATCCAGCAAAAGGTTTCAATACCTTCGGCGCCGACAAACCAAACACGGAAATTTAATTTGGGGCAAATCCTTTAGTCATCAGCGGACGTCCAGTTGTTCCCACGGGAATCCTGACAAAACGGGACCACCATCGATCGCAGATCAAGACCCAAAAAAACCGTGACCTTGCAGGTCTTTTCACGCTCTCCCACCATGAAACAAACCGGGAACAGACGGATTCGGATTCCGTTGACGACGTCGGTAGTATTTTAGGCCTGGCAGGAAAAAGCAGAGACCGGCTACCACTCCAAAGATAAGCATTGCGATCCCCGGCAGAACAGCCATCAAAACGGCGGTCAAAACCAACACGCCCGCCTGAATGTAAAACGAGCCTGACAACACACCGGCCTTCACAATAAATGACATGGCTGCCGTGATGCTCAGTAGTGGCGAGAGACTCATGAGGGGAACACCGAGATAGCCCTCAAACGGAAACAACAACACAACCCCGACCAAATTGGCCGCCCAAACATGGGCAATCTGCCGTTCCACAAAGGTCACCGGTCCGTGCCTCCGGCGTAAATGCCAAAAAATCCAAGCCCAGGTTCCGAAGCCGATCCCCCACATCAATTCATAATAGATGCGAGTGGTCACGCCAAAACCGTACATCGTCTGCGTGGTCAACGACGCGACCAGCAGCACCAAACTGTGCCACATCCACAGCATACCCCAGTTTTCTAAAATGGCAGCATGATGCGTTTCTCGAAACAATCCGACAATCACCTGTCCCAATCGACCCTCTTCGGCAGAGATCAAATCGCCATGCAGGTAGGCGTGTAAGTCATTGGCCAATTCATCGGCGGTCGCGTAACGCAAGTCTTGCGGTTTTTGCAGACAACGCAGTGTGATCATTTCCAGTTTTCGATCGGCCTGGCGATTGAGTGCTCGGGGAGGAATGGGATCTTGCTCCAACACCATGAGTACGGTGTCGACAGGGCTGGTGGCTAAAAAAGGGGGCCGCCCCGTGAGCATGTGATACAGGATAGCTCCTAAACTGTACACGTCGCTGACAACACCGACTTGCCCCCGCGCTCCAGCCGCCTGCTCAGGCGCCATGTAACTGGGAGTCCCAATCACGGCTCCTGATTTAGTCAAACTGGCGCCCTCTCGCGTCTGCTTTGCCAAACCAAAATCGCAAATGTAAGGATTTTCCGATGCATCGATCAGTATGTTGGAGGGCTTGAGATCGCGATGCAGAATTCCACGTTCATGAGCTTGTTGAATTCCGCCACAAATTTTGAGCATCAGCCGAGCCGCTTTCTCCGAAGAGATTGGACCGGCCGATAACCATTGAGCCAACGTTCGCCCTTTGATTAACTTCATGCAGAAAAACGGCCGACCATGATGCTCGCCAACCTCGTAGATGGGTATCACATTGGGATGGTCTAGCCCGGAGACAGCTTCCGCTTCCGCTTCAAATCGTTTGCGATCAATACCCGAGGCAAACTCCCCTTTGATCATGATCTTGATGGCCACGGTCTGACCGTCTGTCAAACGCGTGGCCCGATAAACAATCCCCATTCCGCCGCGACCAATTTCTTCTTCCAATCGGAAGTTTTCCATTTGATAGGGCAATTGCATGGGCGCTGCCAAACGCTCGGGGGGCAGACTGTCATGCTCACGCATTTCAATCCCAGCCACTTCCGTGATCATCAGCGTTCCCCACAACTCTCGCAAATCTTGCGAAAATTCAGGATACTGCTGACAGGTTGCCTCCAATTCGGGGTGATCTCCAGCGGCGACTTGGTCGGACAAGGAAGAAATCAATTCTGCCAAACGTTGCTCGTGCTCGGAAAAAGAATCCTCTGCCGAAGACAATTCACCTTCCTGTGCAAGCTTTTCCGGTATTCGGTCGTTGGGAATCGCAGACATCAAATTATTTTTTTACGGGAGATCGGATGCGGACGGAGCAGAGGACTCTTCCTGCAACGCCAATTTTAGCCGACGCAAGGCTCGCAAATAACGCATACTCGCAGCCGGTTCGGTGAGCTCGAGGGCGGTGGCGACCTCTTGATTGGTCAAGTGCTCGTAGTGCCTCATAACGATGATCTCACAATCGCGTTCATCCAACTGCAAAATGGCTTTTTCTACTCGGCGAGCCATTTCTTTTTGGAGTGCTTGAGCCGCTGGCGTCAATTGGGAATCGTTCAACAACGCTGCCAATTGAATCGAGGACTTGTCGTATCCCTGTTGCGTCAGTTTCACCTGCTCTCGGTCGACACTGCGCCGTGCTGAACCTCGATGACGACGATGGGCGTCAATGATGCGATCTTTGGCGATCTGACGCAACCACAACCGGAAGGGCATCACCGGATTGGCAATGTAAGTTTGCAACCGTCGATTGGCTTCGACTAAAACGTCCTGAACCACATCGCTCACATCCAGCCGACGTTGAATCTTTTGATCCAGTCGCATTCGAATCAGATGGCGCAACGCGTCCCTATGGCGATCCATCAGCAGATTGACTGCGTGATCATCCCCCGTTTTGGCTTGTCTCAGTAATTCTTGGGTTTCGTCTTGTTCTGGCCACATGTTTTTGATTGTATACACAATCCTGAAATTTGTCTCGGAGCTACGAAGCGTTTTCTCTGTCGACATGGCCTCATTAGACAGGAAGGCATTGAACGAATCTGAACCCTGAGCCGTGCGGACCTGCCGATTCACACCCAAAATACCCGGAACTTCCAACCGGATCCCTCATCGATCAAACAGTTGATTATTTTTTGGCACCAATGGAATAGAGGGAAAAACGAGTTCGAATTAACGCCGCATCGGGGGTCACCGCAGGTGTTGCCATGATCGGACCATCCAACGTGTTCGTGGCCAAAATCTTAAATTCCCGATCGGGCTTCACCCAAGTCGCCACGCCCGTATCACTGCAAAAAAGAATCTTGTCGCCGATCAAAACAGGGGACGCCGTGTACTCGCCCGATAATCGTTCCTTCCAGATCTCCTCTCCACTGGCTTTGTCCAAACAGCTGGCAATTCCATTGTCACTGATCATGAAGACCAAATCGCCGGCAATCAAAGGGGTCGGTATCGTCGGCGCATTTCGCCCCGCCGTCCAACTCACTTCCGCCTCCTGCGAATCTCCTTCCGAAAGTCGAATGGCCAGTAATGCGGGTCGCATGAACCCCGTGCAGACATACAACACGCCCTCTTCAAACAACGGCTTGGGCACGTTCGAAAAACCCAGCTGTCCATAGGATTTTTTCCACAACTCACGTCCTGATTCGGGGTCATAACTATAAACCCAATTGGCCCCCGCACTAATCAATTCCGAACGCCCATTCACCTCAATGACTAACGGTGTACTAAACGCTTTTTTCATCATTCCGTTTTCGTGTAACTCTCCACTACGAGCCGTTTTCCAAACTTCTTTCCCAGTCTCCTTGTTGAGTGCCACGACAAATTGTTGATCGGTTCCATCGCAATGGATAAAGACCAAATCTTTCCAAATAATCGGTGACGAGCCGGGACCCGTTTCGTGGTCGAATTGATACTCAGCGCTACGCCACAAGACATCACCCGTCGCAACCTGAATTGCTGCAGTCCCCATTGTGCCAAAACTACAGACGACCCTGTCTCCGTCAATAACCGGCGTGGGTGACGCGTAACTGTTTCGCGTATGCAATGCGGGCGGGTTGTCGATTTGAAACAAATCGATTTGATGCGTTAACTTTCCGGTCGTGCGATCCACACATATCGCTTGTAATAAAATTCCCTGCCCGTTCGGACTCGCCTCTGATTCAGACTTCGGCTCCGAGTGCTCAATCGCCGTGGTGAACCAAACCTGTTCCCCTTGGACCACCGGAGAAGACCAGCCACGTCCAGGAATCGGCACGTGCCAGCGAGTGTTCTCGGCGGACCAATCCAGAGGAACATCGGCGACGATTCCCTTACCCGTTCCTTGGGGACCACGGAATTCATTCCACTCTTGACCCGGCGACGGGACACTGCATGACAACATCAAGCAACCCGCCATCAATAACTGAAACCCGTGAACCATGAACCCCTCGCAATCCAATTCCACAACTCGAAACTCGAACGCCCATTGCGTCAACTTGATTCTAGTCTCCCTACCTCGTTTTCGTTACTCCACGGACACCCGAAATCGCACCAACAGTCAGAAAAAAGAGTATTTTTTGGAAGCCTATTTTTGAACATCGTTTTTGACAGGGCCCAAGGACATCTACCCGATCACCCCGGGTTGAATTCTGAATGGCTAACTTTTTGGGCCGTTGAGTTGCCACCATTCGGCGGCTGAATCGGCAGACCGTTCCTGCAATAACCCTCGCTCGACACGCGTCAGAACAACCTGCATTCGGCGCGACATCATCGAACTGGTGATCAATTCCTGTTCGTCTAACCCCATTTGCTGCAAAAGCTGTAACGTGGTCGCTGAGATCGCGAACCTCAAGGTCGGATCATCGAGTGAGAGAAAATAGCCCAGCCGCGTTCTGGTCGGAAACGTTCGAAAAAATTTTCCAATCCGTTCGTCTCGAGACGGAATGGGATACCGTTCGGCAATCATCGCAGCGAGGGTGATCCGCTGATCTAAGAGCTGCGGCTTGGTGTCCGTCAGTTTGATCGATTCGGCTAAAACCAATAAAACTTGATCTGAACCTTTTCGAGCGTGTTCCAAGAGTTCCTGCTGATCCAAGTCCGCCTGACAGATCGCATAGGGAATACGATGCGTTTCTAAAAAGTCTTGTAGGGTTTCGAAGGTCTCAGGAAAATGGGCGACCAATGAGATGGTGTCACCCTGAGCACGGCGGCGGTCGATGGCCGTCTTGAGATTGCTCAACTTCATTTTCTGCGAAACGGAAAAAGCATCTTTGAACTGTTCAAATTGAGATTGGGTCCCCCACCAGTCATTCAGTTTTTTCCACATGGCTTGTTCTCAAATCATGGGATTTTAGTGAAAACTATCTCCAGCGTGTCGTCGAATTTCCCTCGTCTATTTTGTCCTGTTCGAGTGGATTTGACAATCGCGGCGATTCGCGACGGGAGTCGTTCTTCATTCCCTCATTTCCCGATGCCTTTCCCCATTCCCCCTGAAACAAGGGCCGGGCCAATTCACCTGATATCAACTCGTCACGACGGTATCCGTTGTCCTCACCTGACTCGTCTGAATTGGTCCGCAGCGGCATCGCCATAAAATTCGCTTGTACTGTTTTTTGAACCGCGTCCCTGGATTCTGGCCAGTTGGGCAGTCGCGACGGATCGGACGCGCCCATTAAACCGGATCCTGCTGTTGTCGAGGCATGCATTTGCTGACGATACCAACTTCGCCCTCCTCCGGCTCCGGCTGCTTGAGCGAGGTCCCCAGCGGGTCGAGTCAATCCGGACGAGGACGCCTGGTTCGTCGCGGGCCCCACGCTTACCAGCGAGTCCGTATTTTTTTCGCCGAGATTGCTTGCTACGGCAACGACCGAGGGCAGAGCTTCCTCCGGGCTACCCGCCTTCACCCATTTCACCCATGCGACTTGCAACTCAGAGAGATCGCGAAATCCATAATATTCGTAGGTCATTCGATCCCAAGAAGTCGTGTCGCTCGTGTGCTGTTGCTGATTTATGGCCGCGCCGACGTAACGCACAAAATGTTGACGGCCCTTTTGGATGACTAAAAATCGCGCCAACGAATAACTTTGGGCATACAAGGGCAGCATCTCTTCCGGATATTGCATCATCACGAACAACCGATTGAATGGAATCCCCTTCGTGGGCTTGGCCGACAAGTATTCAATAAGTAACCCCTGGATCTTGCGTCGCTCCGATTCATGCTCCACTGTCGTACACGCACCCTCGTCGGCCCAACGTGGTAAAGGCCTCCCGAAATGAGTTGCAAAAATCGTGTGAGTAATTTCATGGGGTAACACGGCATCGAGTAAGCGATTCGGCGGGCCAAAGATCTTCATGGACCATTCTGAGGGCTGCCGATTTTGCGGAGGGCCGACAAAGACAAACGAAGTTTCGCCACCCGATTGGGGTGCAACCTCGACAGTGATCGGACATTTATCGCCCCAGTCAGGCAGAACTTCTCCCAACCATTCCACGGCCAGTTTGGCTCGATACTGTTCCGCCTGAAAAGCAACCTGATTCGCCAAATTGGCATCCAGAGCCCGCACTGTGAAGTTCTTCGTCTCCGCCACATGCCATCGCCCCGTGGCAGGTTGGACCGGGGCATTCATGCCGCTTCCGGAAAAATTCATGCGGGCGTCGGCATATTGGCCCGCGGGCGGAACATTCGGCGATCCGGGGAACCGCGCGAATTGGGCTGTCACCTGCTGGTCTTTATTCCAACATCCTAATGAACTGCCCAGGATTAGCAAAACAAGGCCAAACTTCGTTGCCCAATTTTGCCTTCCAAAAATCTCCATCTGTTGTGCGCAAAATACAGATGGGGCGCGTTGACAAGCCGTTAGGCTCCGACCTCGTCGAGCATCCATGCTCTAACTCCTCGGTTGCTATTTTGTATTGAGTTCAGCCACAATCAGTTGTGACCTGAGCTGACGCTGTAGGTAGCTTCGCAATATTGCAGCTTGCTATTCAGCGTCGCAGTGGACTAACCATTCTTCCAAGTCCGCCTCCCAATCCGTTGGGAAAACGACCATGGCATTGTCTAATCTCATTGGTACTTTTTGACCAAATTGATACTACTTGGCTTAAGAGGAATCGGACAAGGTTTCCCAGTCTGGTTATCCCCGTATATGGTTATCCCAGTATATGGTTATCCCAGTATTAGGTTTTCCCCAGTTGAGAAGCCTCCGCGGAACGCGTTGATCTTAAATCCAACAACTGCATTCCCGTGTATCGAACCGCAGCCGACTCCGTGTTACGTCCGCGAGGCTTCTTTGGTTCGGCACTGCACTGATTCCTTTTCAGCAGCCAATGCAAATAAAGTAACCTATGAGAATCGAGTCCCCTATAGAGAAAATAAATCGTTCGCTGTCTTGGGAGATGCTAGCAGATTACGTTTTTGGTTTCTTATTAAAGTGCAAATCGCAAGTCCCCACGCATTCTCCGTTTCGTTTGTTAAACAAATAGCGTCGCTCGGCAAACTTGCGATAACACCATGACCAAAGCGGCAGCGTGCCGGGAAAGTTCAAAAAAGGAACAAGTGGCCACAGAATGGGAAGTTTCATTGTCAAGTAACGGAAGCCATCAGCTCCCTGGTAGCGTATCCCCGCAGGAGTGATGACGAACATTTCCTCCATTAGTTGGTCATGCGTCAAATCAGGATAACGCTCGTAAACTTCGGGATCGTGCAAAGACAAAAATGCCAGACGCCCCTGGCGATCCCAACGACTCAAGCGGGTTATTTGACTCGTGCAAAAATGACATTCGCCGTCGTAAATCACGAGGTCGCGGTTCGGGCGTTCGTCGGGTCCGGGAAGTTCACGTTGGATTTTATTGTTAGCGGGCTCGTTCATAAAATTGGTTTTAAACCGAAGCGAATGAAGAAGCAATTGGAAATAGTCACTGGCGATGCCGAAAAAGTTCGAAAAAGCGGGATATAACGGGTTCGTCGAATGAACACGATCTCTATCGAAAGAACCGTTGGCCTCACTGGCCAGTAACCTTTTTCACTCCGATTTTGTAACTTTTGAAAAAACGCGTTGAGAATCCAGGTGAAATCCCGGTATAATTGGTGCGAGTTAACTCCCGTTGGCACGTCACTCCCCGTTGGAGATACCACTCAACCGGCGTCGCAGGAATTCATAGTGACCTAACCCCGAGTCTACCCATGCAAGAAATTGAACGTCAATTAAGAATCGTTCGCCGTCGCCTCAATGCAACGACGTTCATTCGGGCTTGGGTGCTTTCGTTGTCTCTGGGTTTGGGATTAGGGTGTTTGGCTTTTGCCGTTCCGCGAATATGGTCTGTGGAATTCTTGCAGTCAGCGGAACAAGTTTGGCGTTGGCAGGGCCTTTGGTCCGGCAGTACCATTGCGGCCTCGCTGTTAGCTGCTGCGGTGTTTGGCTATTGGCGACGCCAATCCAATGCCGCGGCTGCTATCGAATTAGACCAGAGATTTGGGTTGAAAGATCGCGTCAGCAGCGCTCTCGGTCTGAGTTCCGATGCCCTGTCAAGTCCCATCGGCCAATCACTCTTGCATGATGCGTCAGCCAATGTTGCCCGCGTGGATGTTCGGGATCAGTTTCCTATTTCGTTCCATTGGCGATGGTTGGCACCCATCATCCCGGCAAGTTTAATGGTGGGCCTGATGTTTCTCCCGTTGGCAGAAAAACCTGAAGCATCGGAAGCGACCACTGTTTCCAACGAAAAAGAAGTGATTGAAGTCAATTTGGAACAAGCCAAAAAATCAATTGAAGCAGCAACTAAAATCTTGTCCGAAAAAGGCTTAGAAAAAGCCGCAGAAGATTTGCAGAGCCTCAGCAAACAACTCGACGACCTCGATACCGGCAGCGAAGATCTGAAAAAGGAAGCCTTGGTTAAATTAAATGATCTGAAACAACAACTCAATGATGAAAAACAAAAATTGGGTAACTTCGAAGGTCTGAAGAATGAACTCAGCCGACTCAAAGACGTCGCTCCCGGCCCCGCAAAAGAAATGGCCAATGCCCTGAAAGAAGGTGATTTCGAACAGGCCAAAAAGGTCCTGCAAGACTTAGCGACAAAACTCAAAGAAAATAAACTGACAGAAGAGGAACAACGCAAACTTGCCGACAACTTCGGCGAATTGGC
>JBGSIY010000378.1:0-3057 GCA_041742275.1 Pirellulaceae bacterium
AATTGATTGAGTTCATTAGTGGAATTAGGGTTTTGCTCTAAAATTTCCAAACACGCCTGCCGGTGTTCATCAAAACTTTTAACCGCAAGGTCAAATTTAGATTGCAAACTATACAAATTTGCGAGGCTCTGAATATAGATACAGAGTCCTTGCTTCACCGTCAGACTCCCTTTGCCTTTGGCTTCCAAGTCGCGATGAATCTGGATTGCTTGCAGAAGTGTTTTTTCTGCCGCTGCATAGCGTTCATTGTAAAGATGCATATCGGAAATACGCGATAGTTTAATTGCTTGATCAATTTTGGCGGAAGTGTTGTCTGGATCTTTTTTCGCGATTTCAGTGACCAACTCGAGAGCACGTTCGTAGTTTTTCATGGCGTCGTCGACCAAAGAATTCACCACCTGAGTATCGGCCAATTGAACGAGCGCTGTCCCGTATCGTTTGACGTAAACGGGATTTTCAGGGAATTCCAACGCACCTTCTTCGGCCAATTTTGTCATGGCTGTTAATGCATCCAAGGCTTCTGAAAGTTTTCCGACATTCTCTAGGCACTTGCCTCGGTTGGCCATGAGCCAGATTCTTTGGTTGGCAAGTTCCATCGGATGAAATGTCGTTTCATTATGGCTGTCAAGGAAGGTTTCTAGTTTGTTTAACGTAGCAAGTGCAGACTCGAAATCGTTCTCACCCATTTGACCCTCGATCAAATGGTTCATGATCTGAGCCCGAAGAAATTCCAGGTCGGGATCCGAATCCGTTTGAAGTTCATCCAAAACGCGTTGTGCCGCGGTAAACGTCGTATCTGCAGTGTCGGATAATTGCAACTCCCGTTGAACGGAAGTCAGTTCCAATAGTGATGAGACTTTTAGTTTGATAAGCTCAGGGTTTTGGCGATCATTGACGATCAGGCGATCGTACAATTCAATGGCTTTGATGTAGTTCTGTTCTGCCTGTTTTAAATCGCCCAGAGTACTGCGACCTGTTCCTCCGACGATTTCGGCCAGTTTGGCATAGGTTGCGCCCATGCGTTGAGTGTAGATCGGGTCAGCGGGCATGTCTTCGAAGCTGGCGTCCAAAAATTGGGTAACGCGTTCAACCATCGCATGCCGAGCTGGGGTGGTCCCCATAATTTCTTCCAGTTGGCTCATATGGTTTTGCACGATCCAACGCGAAAGTTCACTCCCTTCATTGGCCAAACGTTTGGAGCGATCCAATTGGTCGGCCAGCACCGAATTGTGCCAGCTCAATGCCAACACACCGCCGATTACAGCCAACATGATCAAACCGATAAAGGCGGCGGCAGTAGGATTTCGTCGAGTCCATTTGTAGGCCTTCTCGAAGACGCTGTTTGGCCTAGCCCGAATCGGGCGATTGTCGATTAGCCGTTGCAAGTCGTCTTGGAGAAGAGCGGCGGATTCGTAACGCCTTCCTGGTTTTTTTTCTAAACACTTGAATAAAATGGTCTCCAGGTCAGCGGGGATTCCATGAACAAGTTTTCTCGGCGAGATGGGGTCCGAGGACAGGACCATCATGACCGCTTGCAAGGGTTCGGCCGCGACAAAGGGTGCGCGACCGGTGATTAGTCGATATAAAATGGCCCCCAAGGCATAGACGTCACACTCTTTGCCGATTTTTTTGGCCACCCCCATCGCTTGCTCGGGTGCCATATATCCAGGGGTCCCGAGTATCTCTCCCGTTTTGGTCGTGGAGGAATCGGAACCTAACGATTTGGCGAGTCCGAAATCGGCAATCTTTGGCTGCAGGTTGTGTGTCAACAATACGTTCGACGGCTTGAGGTCGCGATGCAAGACGCCTTTGTTGTGACAATATTCAACGGCATCACAGAGCTGGACCACGATGCGAGCCGCCTCCAGTGGCTTCATCGGCTCCTGTGCATGAGCATCCAAATTGGGACCATTGACGTATTCCATAACAAAATATGGAATCCCTTGGCATTTCCCAGCGGAATGCAATTGAGCAATATTGGTGTGCTGCAGGGATGCCAGAGCCTGGATCTCAGCTTCAAATCGTTCGTGCAGCCCGATCGATTCCTGAAAAGTGTGCGAGACAATTTTTATCGCGACCTCACGCCGCAAATTTTCATCCACCGCCAAAAAGACGGATCCCATGCCCCCTTGGCCCAACTTTCGCTGTATCCGGTATCCCTCGATTTCAGGTATCGGAGAAGAAGACCGAACGGTCCGCACTGACGCTAATTCATGCGGACTCCCTTCCACGACCGAATCGGAACCCGACTTGGCCTGACCGCCAATCGTCGTTAGATCAGGCGGAAGTCCAAACGGATCCGGCACTCGAACGTTTTCCCCGGATTCGGAAAGTGGCGGAGGTAAGTTTTTATTGTCCAAAGAACGTTTCCTTCGGCGAATTCAGTCAAGTAATCGTTCAACACAAAAGTGTTTTTTTGATTATATCCCATTCACTGAGCCGCATCAGCCAAGGTTGACTGTCGAGGCATCAGCACTGTGAACCCCATTGTAGGGCAACACCGCATGTAGGCCCACCTCAACTCAATTGCGTCCTCCCCCGGTGGCTCTGATAGTGATCCCCGCCGAATCCAATCCATGTAAATCGCATCGAAAAAACTCGGTACAACTGCCTGAGATTCAAGGTGGTAGTCTCCCATGGGATGCGAAAATTATACCGGCCTCGATTCATGCCCGCCGCGAGAGCCACGCCGCGCAAGCAAACTATGTATCAAACGCCTCGATTCATTGAAGATCATTTCATTCCAAACAGAAACCCCGTTTCAAAAACGCGTCGGAACTTGTTTTCCGCCGTTCATTCGAACCGGCAGGTCAATCAACGTTGCCTAATTGGCGGCGGAGGCGGATTCGGGCACTCACCCTTTCCAGAACACCACGGTCTTCTTCCGACAAACTCGCGGGGCCGTGCGTGTGTAAACGTTCCAAGATTTCGTCAGCCCTTTGTGACTCCCGGTCTTCAATGTCTGATTCGATTTCGTTTCGAGATTGTTCACGCTGGTGACGTTTTTCAACCAACCATTGCGAATAGTTTTCATCGGTGAGAAAATTCAGCCCCTCT
>JBGSIY010000379.1:0-3238 GCA_041742275.1 Pirellulaceae bacterium
AAAGACGGCGGTCCAAAACTGTTTGCCAAAAAAGATAAAAACGAAATGAAGGGCCCGCCGCCAAAATATTTTGGCGATGACTCACTCATGGCCGACAACGATTCCGATGTCGAACTGAATCTGGAACCAGGCAAACCGCAAACAGCTTCCACCATGTTGCCCAGTGACGCCTTGCAACCCGAACGGGCTATGTCGACAAACGTTGCGAATAATACCGCCAAGAACTCGAGCGCAGGTGGAACGTCAGATTCGTCAGGAACCAAGGGAAGCTTTGTGACGCCTCAAGTGGCCGCTGCCGATCCGCAACAAACCCCAGCGATCCGAAAACCGTACGAATATCGCCCCGAATCGACTGCCGGGATGATGCAAGCTGCTGAAAAACTCGCCAGCGATTGGGATAATGTTAATACAAAAGCCAAAGATTCGATTGACTCCTTCACCAGTGACTTCGAAGCCGGAAAAGCTGCTTTGGGTAACACGGCGAAAAATCAAATCAATTCCACTGTGAAGGAATTTGGCTCGTTCGAACCGTTGAGACCAGCCACGAACACGCCACCGGCTTCCTCCAACGCTTCGTCTGCTAACGCGTCGACCAACAATGGTTTTGCTGCCAACACAGGTTCCTTCGCCGCGTCAAATCCTTCGGCTACCACAACGTCACCCTCGTCCTCAGCGACAGTGGTCGCCAATGAATTTGTGAAAACGTCACCGACGACGAACGCGTTGACACCCAATGGCATTTCTCCCAGTAGCCCAACCCCTGGCGAGTATCCCCGCACGGCCCAGGCTGCGAACGGTTTTGAGTCACTATCAAAAAACAACCTGACTCCGCAAAACAGAGATTCGGCCAACCGGGATGCGTTCGTAACAACTCAACCCGCCAGCTCGGCCTTTGCTAGTACCCCAGCAAATATTTCAAAATCGTCTTCCGAATTCCCGGCAACTAAGAACCAGGAATATCAAGTGCAAACACCGGCTCCCACGCAGCAAGGCGAACGCCCAACCCGCGTGGCTGGTTTACCCGAACAACTTTTGAAAGCCAATAGTAGTTACACGCCTGGCAGCACGGCACGTTTTCAAGGTTCACTGTATTAAACGCGAGACTTCCGCGGATTCCAAAATAGCCAATGCTCCTGGCTCGCCCAGGAGATTGTTCCGTTTCCTGCTACACACAGTCGCCGGACACTTACGTTATCTCCTTCTCTCCGCCGCTCCTTCCGAATGCTCCAGGCTCGCCTAGGAGATCCTTCCGTTGCCTGCTCATCTTCGGGACAATTCCTATGTTCGCCAATCGCATGTCTCCATGTTGCAAAACCCCTGATTGACTGTCCCTTGATTGACAAACACGAATATTCGTAAAAAATCATCAACCATGGCTTGATTCAATGCCCCCCAAAAACGGCGACTCATGATTTACGACATTGAGAAAATTAAAAAGGGAATCGAACCCGCCAACCTTTTATTTTTCCCTTCAATTGATTCGACCAACCAATATGTTTTGGCCCATGGTTCCCAATGGGACCTGCAACAACCGCTCCTCGTTTTGGCCGAAATGCAAACTGCGGGACAAGGTCGCCGAGGAAAAAACTGGCTTTCACTCCCCGGTAATTTAACATTCTCCTGGACATTGGAATCCAAACTTCCCCTAGTTGATCTCGGCAACGTCTTGCCCATCCTTCCCTTGCATGTGGCTTTTGTCGTTCGTCAAATCATTCAGGATTTCGTTGATTCTCCGTCGATCAAAGCTCAAATTAAATGGCCCAATGACTTAATTTTGCAGGGAAGAAAAGTGGGGGGCATTCTCATTCAGACCCAGCCCCGCGGTTTGCGCACTTTGGTATGCATTGGTATCGGCATCAATGTCAATTCTGCGATCGCCTTGGACCATTCCCCGACGGCGGTAACGGGCCTGCCGGCAACCAGCATGCTTGAGGCAACCGGAAAAACAACACCGTTGACCGAGTTCATGATCGAGCTGGCCAAACGATTGCATGCCGCCTTCGGCACGCTAGAGGCAGCACCTAATTTTAATGTCAAATTATTTGAGCCCCATTTGTTCGGTTTGGGGCATCCTGCCATTCTGGAGCAAGGAACCATGCGCGCCAACGGAATTGTTCGCGGCGTGGCGACGAACGGTGATTTGTTGTTGGAAACGCAAGGCCAGATCCAACCCTATAATTCTGGTTCACTCTATTTTTAAATTTGGGACTCTTATTTTTTTTCAGCATCAAGCCGGAAAACATCCCCAAGACGACTATTTTAATTTTCGTAAATCAAATCGAGCATTTTTGATAAACGTTATGAATTTCAGTCAGTCGTACTGGTATTTTACAGCTTAAAATGGCAAAATGGGAAAAGAGGCGGCTCTCAATGTCAGGAGTTGCTAGGCTCCCAAGAGCGTGATTTCTGTCGAGGAGAATGCTGTGCCACTTTTTGAGATCGAAACCGATGCCCATATCATTATCACCTGGGCAGCCAATGAAGAAGCGGCAACGGCCGTCGCAAAAGACTGCTACCCTGGAGAGAGCATCCTCCGCATGACCAAACGTCCCCGCGACAGTTGGGTCATCTCGAAGACGCTGCTCGGGATCACAGGTCGATCCAATGACCCCTGTGCCGTCGCCAGAGATTGCCTCTCCAAAGCCTCAGGGGACAAGGTGCATGCGATCCGATTGTACATGCACGAAACCGGTACCGATCTAGAACACGCGCGTCGCGCCATCGAATCCAACATGGTCATGGGCTGGTAGCTTTTAACGCTTCACCACATCTGAAACCGAAGTGGTCCTGTTCCAACTAACGCGTTTTGCAGATCGCTGAGCCGTAAATCGGCCAAGGGGTCAGGGGTCAGGGGAGCAAGGTGCCATCCATGTAACGACTAATCCAAGTTTCGACATGTTTTTTTATGGCAAACCCCCGTCTGAGTTAACTTTGGAGGAAGCCACGATTGGTAACCACCTCCATCCCGGAGGGATTCAAGCCATTCGCCGGTGGTTGAGCGAAGCGACACCACCGGTACATTCCCCAAAAAAATCCTTTTATCCCAAAGGAATGACAGCCGTTTTGCGTTAAGGTTTGTCATAAATTCTATTCGCGGATTGCCCAAATAATGAATGCTCGGTCCCTGGAAAATGCCCCACCAAAATGTCCCTTGAAAATGTAACAGGAGAGGAAGGGTTCGGGAAAAACGTCGCCCGCATGTTCGTAATCCTTCTCAAACTGACCGCCCTTCGAAACC
>JBGSIY010000380.1:0-5132 GCA_041742275.1 Pirellulaceae bacterium
GGCTCGCAAATCAACGACTGGACACCCCAAGGCACGAGTGCAAAGGATCGAAACCTGTATCCTCAGTTTATCGCGTTCATTCAGGAATCGATCGAGGAACTTCAGGCCAAAGGTCATGAGGTTGAAGTCGCCGGAATTTTCTATCACATCGGTGAAAACGATATGGCCTATGGCCCCTATCGCAATAACGCGGCCCAGTGGTTGCAATCGACAGTAGTGCAAAGTCGCCAGGACTTAGGGCTTCCATCACTCAAATGGTTTGTTAGCCAACAACCACCACCCGATGCAGAAGGCCTGAACAAAATTGACATCACTAGCAACCTAGCTGCCATCGCAGCGGCCGACCCTGCATTCATCCACCTCCCAGCCAACGATCTTCCTCCACAACCCGAGCAACTGGTCCTCACCACCCCAGGCGTTATTCATTTAGGAAAATGGCTTGCCGAACAGTTTCTCAAATAAAAGTTGTCCGATACTTTTTTATGCGATATCACCTTTTATGCGACATGCTATCACTATCGTTTGCAAAACGATTTTGTTCATCCTTGGGAATAGTGATCATCATTGACATGAACGTTTTTTCATGCGCTTTTGTTTGAATTTTTGCTAAAGAAACCGTTGTCTCAGTGGTGATGGTTGTGGACTTTGGAAATCAAGGGCGTTAAAATCGGGAGCGTAAGTAGTCATTTCTTGACTCTTATTACTTCCGCATCCTAGTTTCTTCAAGGACCTCAATTATGTTACGAACACTCTCAGGAATTTTCGCCCTCGTTTGCGTTTTGACCGGATCCGCCATGGCAAACGATCTCAAAATCGGCGATGCCGCGCCCGCTTTTGTCGCTACCGGCGTTGATGGCAAAGAATATTCGTTGGAACAAATCAGCAAAGACTCTGAAGTTGTCGTCGTGGCCTTCACTTGCAATCAATGTCCCGTTGCTGTCGCCTATGAAGATCGATTTATCGAGTTCAATGAAACCTACAAAGACAAGAAGGTCACCTTTATTGCGATCAATTGCAATAGTCGAACCGAAAATCTCGACGCCATGAAACAACGCGCCGAGGAAAAAGGGTTTAACTTCATCTATGCGTTTGATGAATCCGGCAAGACGGCCACCAATTACGGCGCCAAAGTCACTCCAGAACTATTTGTGATCAAGGATGGCAAACTTGCCTATCACGGTTCATTTGATGACAAACAAAAAGAACCGACCAAAAATTATATTTCCACAGCTGTCGACTCCCTGTTGAATGGCAAAACACCGGAAGTCTCCGAAACCAAAGCGTTTGGTTGTGGCATCAAGTCGAAAAAATAGTGTCTGCGACTTCCAGTAAGTCGGATTGAATTCTCAATGTAAAGCCGTCGACACTGTTTCGGCGGTTTTTTTTCGTCTTATTCTAAATCGGGTTGGATTAGTTCGATGAAACAAAACCTAGCGAAACCGTTATTTTTTATCTGCTTGGCCATCTGCGGTTTTGGCGGTTGCGATTCCAACTCTTCCAATACTGACCTCACCTCCGAGGCCGTGGGAAGCCTTTCTGAAAAATCGACTCCGGGCGATGACGAATCAAACCAGCCCAATGCCACACAGAAGGAACCAGCCTTGGTCTCGGTCAACCTGGGGAGACGTGAAGATCTGGACGCTCTCGTTGCCAAACATTCCGGAAAAGTCGTCCTGGTTGACTTCTGGGCAACTTGGTGCGGACCTTGCATTCAGCAATTTCCACATACGATCGCCCTGAGCCAGAAGAATCGCGACCATCTCGCAGTGATCGCCGTCAGCATGGACGAGCCTGAGGACATTGAACGCGTTCAGCAGTTTGTAAACGAACGAAAGGCGGACTTCGAACACCTTATTAGCGAATATGGCGTTGGCCAAGAGGGCTTCGAGGCATTTGAAATTACTAACGGCTCGATTCCCCACTACAAGCTGTTTGATCGCCAGGGCAAACTTCGTCACACGGTGGAAGACAACAGCGAAGTCGATTCCTTGATCGAACAATTATTGAGCGAGCAATAACGTGGTACTACGAATGGTTGCGACTTCATTTTGGATGGCTCTGGCTGTATTGACCGCCAGTGCACAAGATACTGGGACCCGCGAGAGGGATGGAATTGTTCCTCAGGAACTTGATCGTTCACCTGTCGATCTCGCCATTTCTTCCGACGGTGATTGGATCGTTTCTGCAAATCAGACATCAAACAGTGTTTCATTGATTGATGTGAATAGCGGAACCGTTCGAGATGAAATTAGGGTAGGTGAAAAACCCCAGTCGATTGCATTCTGCCCCGACGGTCAACATGTATTGGTGAGCAGTAGCGAGGGCGGCGAAGTTGCTGTTCTAAAAATGGGTAGCGGCTCGCTAAACGCAGTTGGCGTGATCAAAACCGGATTTCATCCTCACGGAATCGCCATCAACAACGATGGCACCTTGGCCTACGTCGCCTTAACCGCCGCCAATCAAGTTGCCGTCATTGATGTGACGGACAGAAAGATGGTTGGTCAAATTCCTGTCGGTCGCGGGCCCCGTTTTTTGACACTGTCCACAGACGGAACCAAATTGGCCGTCGGAACGAGTGGCGACCGTGGGATCTCAATCGTCGATATCAAATCGCAGTCCGTAATTTCTCAAGACAAATTTATGGGCTTGAATATCGGACATTTACATTTGTCACAAAATGGACACCAAGTTTGGTTTCCCTGGGTGGTTTACAGGCAGAACCCTATTTCCGAAGTCAACATCCGACTGGGATGGGTCCTGGCCACCCGCCTAGGCCGCATTGATTTAGATGGAACGAGCCGACGAGAAGCGATGTCACTTGATCCACCGGGGAAAGCGATTGGCGATCCTCATGGAATAGCAGAAACCAGCGATGAGAAACAACTGGTCGTTTCAGCGGCAGGGACTCATGAAGTCCTAATTTATCAAACTGCCGGCTTACCGATGCAATCCCGAGGCAGCACGGATCATGTTCCTAATGAATTATTGGAAGACAAGAGTCGTTTTTCGAGAATTGATGTGGGGGGCCGTCCGATGGGTCTACGAATTACTGGCGATAATCGGCGAGCATTTGTGGCCAATTATTTAAACAATTCGATTCAGGAAATTGACTTGATGGAACACCAGTTAGTTCGCGAAATCCGTTTGGGTGGTCCCGCAACGCCTAGTTTAGTGCGTCGAGGCGAAGCGATCTTTTATGATGCCCAGCGCAGCCTGGATCAATGGTACAGTTGTCACACTTGTCATTATGAGGGTGGCTCGAATTCGGTGGCCATGGACACCATGAATGATGGTTCGCGGTTTACTTTTAAAACGGTATTGCCATTGCATGGCGTTGCGGAAACCGGACCTTGGTTATGGCATGGAAATCGTGACGATTTAGCAATGGCCGTGAGGCGATCAATCACTTCGACGATGATGGGACCAGAGCCCTCGGCAGACGATGTTGCGGCAGTCGTGGCCTACCTAGAGCACTTGAAACCGTCTCCTAGCCCTTGGCAGCCGGTCGGGAAAGAGCAAATTGCCGCTTGGCAACGAGGACGGGACCTATTTGCGAGCGAACGCGCCGGGTGCGTTGCCTGCCATGAAGGGCAGTTATACTCCGATGGACTGAACCACGATCTGGGCCTTCATGATGAGCAGGACCGTTATGATGAATTCAATACTCCTTCGCTTCGCGGTGTCTTTTCACGAACGTTGTTGCTGCACGATGGTCGTTCGCAGTCGTTGGAAGACCTGCTAAAGGGTCCGCATGCACCTCAAATTACGGGAGGAACGGCACCTTTGACAGAAGAAGAATTACAAGACCTGATCATCTTCCTAAAATCACTCTAGAGCAATCAAAACGTTTCAACTGACTGCTGATTTGTTTTCCATTCCGCAACATCTGTTGTTAGCGGCAGCCTTGAGCGCTACAATGACGGACTGTTATATTTCTTGGGGAACAATGCGCTCCATCAAGGCCATTATATTTTTGGTGATAAAGGCTCATTTTATGTTGTCAAATCGAATGCCACTGATAGCGGGGATTTGCGGACTGACGATGGCGTGCGGCGTAATAGCTCATGCCCAAGAAACCCGAGGAGGGTTGATCGGCAGGAGTGGAAATGACGCGAAGAGTTTTATTGTCCAAATGTATTCGACATATTACGGCCGGACTCCTAATAGTCGGGAGGTCGATGTTTGGATGGAAGGGGTGCGTCGAGGCGATGCATTGCTGGACATTCATGCGGCTTTTATCAGCAGCGACGAATACTTTGCCAATCGCGGAAACAATGAATCCGAATGGATTTCGGGGATGTACTTCGCCAACTTAGGACGCGCCCCACGACAAAATGAACTGCGATTTTGGCTGGATAGATACCGAACTCTACGGCAAAATCGACGTGCCGTCGCTCAAGAGTTTTTGCAGTCGATTGGTGGCGAATCCCAACCTGTTATTGTTTGGCCAACCAATCCGGGCAATGCCATCGATGCCAGTGGAATACAAGCGTTATCGGCTCAGCTAATAACGAACGCCCAGTTGCTCGTGCAAAGCGTCCGCAGCGAAACATCGGGACTTGCAGGTGGATTGGCGCGAATTCAAGCAAACAATCTTTTATCGGCTGCACAATCGGCACGCACAGCTTATTCTGCAGTGGCGCGCGATCCCCAATCAGCCATGACGGCTCATCGCTCCCTGGAAGTGGCAGTCCAAGGATTATCCAACACTTTGCAAAATGATTACAATGCGAACAACTCCCGATACTATCTCAACCAAGTATCCCAAGCATTCCAGGCGATCGGCGACCGCTTGCCTTCGAACTCGGGCCAACTGCCTGGACCTGTCTACCCACCCTATTTTCCGCAGACAAATGATGCCACGCTGGATCGGAGCGATGCCCGTCGCTTGACTCGCCTCAATGACAACACAACCAGACAGTTCCAGAATTTGAATTCTTTAGTTCAAAGTATCGCCTCTTTAGATTATCGCTATCGACAATTGGCCACCGATCTAGCAACCACAACCAGCCAGTTTCAATACTTGGCAACCCGAATTCGAGAAGGCATGCCCCTTTCTCAACTCAACTCCAGCGCGATTCGAATTGAGCGCGACATCAACAATTTGGGGGAGCGGATTCAAGTGGGAAATG
>JBGSIY010000381.1:0-2565 GCA_041742275.1 Pirellulaceae bacterium
TTGAAAGAGATTGAAAAGAAGTTCCGAAAGAAGATGGTCGACGAACTCAATGATAACGAGAAAGAGAGGATGGCGACGTTGCTGCAAGTCGATACAAGCAAGCTGGGAGAGTTTTCCTTTGATGAAAATTCGACACTCGAAAACTTGAAAGCGGGACGCTAACGCTCAATCTGGGGTTCATCACGGATCTTCGTTGGAAACGCAACAATACGGAGTTAATGACTCGATGGTTATGAGTCTGTTCGCGTTGCCTGGAGGTAACACGACACGTGACAAAAAATTTGGAGAAATCTCCTGTGTTGGTGAAGGCGAAGAGAGTACAGATAATTCAAATACACACGAAAAGTCTTGAATAAACAGCTTTGACTTTAGCGCATCAATCCACCGTTATTAGGGCGCCGCTGAAACTTTTTTATGAAAGCTTGTATCGACGGAAGGATATTTGAGGGTTATTCATGGCTTGGCCTCACGCGGCACCCTCAACCGCAGCCCTTCTCCCCCGGAGTACCAGGGGCGAAGGGTGCCAGGAGTGGTGGGGGAGCATTTTATGGGAACCGGCGTCATCCGCGGAGTTCTGGCTAAAAAGGTGCCGGAAAGCTTTTTCTCGTTCAGTAAATTGCCTAGTTTGCCAAAAAGGTGTCGGACACCTTTTTTCACTTTAGGGTTGCGGATTGGAAGATTGCTAACCATTTCTTTTGTGTTTCGATGTCGGGGGGTGTTTCGCTTTTGAGCGAATAGGAAAGGGTGTGGATGTCTACAGGGCCGCGAAAGATGCGTATCAATTGTTGAATCTGTGGCTCGTCCGGCGGTGCGGCGTCTTCCAAAGCGACAATGGCGCTGGTTGCATCTTGAGTAAGAATCTTCCACCGGCAATTCGGATTCAAGCTGGCCAATTTGGTTGCAATCGTTTTCGCAATTTCGTCGATGCTGCCGGCTTTTGCTCCGTCGAGCGTGCGTTCGATAAAGATCATTTCCGTCCATTCCGAAATGCGTTCTCCCGGCAGAAAATAAAATGCTTGCGAAGAACTGCGGAACTTGTCGCGCAAGCCACAAGTCCAACCTCGGCCATCCAGCGCGACATCAATGATTTCCGTGGGTTGAAACAGAGCGTTGGTTGCTCCGCGGAGATCGATGATTTCGTGAATACGTTCGTTGCGAAAGTCGACTCCCATGAAAGCATAAACCCATCGAGCACCCTGTTGCATGGGCACGACCTCTTGCGGCTCACCCAACACCGATCGAATGGTTTCGGCGGGGGTACCCACGGTGAATAGCCCATCGTATTTGAATTCTCTCAACACACTTTCCATGCCCGCCTGCATGTCGGAATTTTGCGGATCGATTTTTTGGGCGATGCCAAGTTGTTCCCACGCCAATGGAAGATTGTCGGTGAGGAACAAAGCGCGGGAATAAGTCAATCGAGCCTGGATATCCTCAGGGTTGGCCTCAACGGCCTCCCGGTACTCGGGGAGTTGTTTTAGGATGTCCCTCGTTGACATGTTTTTTAATGGAGTCGATGAAGATGGCTCTGTTGATTTGTCCATTTTTAACTTGCCCACGTCATCTAAACGGAAAATTTTAAAAGCCGAAGAATTCCAAACAGCCAATACTTCCGCCGTGACTGGTTCTCGTTCATAGTAGAAGCCGTAGGCCTGAGCGACATCCACACCAGCTCGTTCGGCCAAGGCCTGGGCTCGTTCTTCGCCGAACGTTTCCGCTGCGGTTCCAAAGGTCGCATTTTTCTCGAGGATTTCGATACCCGCCATCGAGATCTCTTGTATTTCCACCAAGCGACTGAGCATTTCAGGTTTAAAGTCTTCGGGGACCACAAAATGGACCGACGCGGCCTCGAGTTCGTTTTTTTCCAGCAGTGTCATGGCCAGTTTCAATGTACGAATCAATTCCTCTTTCGTCGGCTTTGCAGCAACGGCGTCGGATGTGGATTGCGACGAGGCGTTCGATGGTAGACTGGCGAACCAAAGAGACGCGAACGCACAAACGAAAAATCGAATCCATGGCGTGAAAGCCATAATGGAACTCTGGTCGCTGGGTTTCGTCAATTTTGTCATGTTGCATTTCAGGGTTTTAAGTGTGTCCATTACGTATTCGGTGGTAACTAACGTTATCAGTTTTTGTCGACCCAGAAAAGCTATTGAAACCGGAACGCTCCAAACATTTTTCCAAAAAGTTAACCCGTCGGCCATTGATATATTCGAAAGCGATTTCGAGTCCTCCCGCAATCAAGATGCCGTTGTGCCAACCGTTCAGCCATTTTTTCGATTTCACCAGTGAAAATTCTTGCCCGCCAGGATCAAACCGACTTGGTACCGCACCTAAGTATTCTCGGTCGGCTCACAAGACGGAAATACTCCGAATGCCACCGAACTCGCCTTCGCTATTTTCAAATCAACGTGACTGACTCCCGTGGCCAGCTCCTGTCAATTACAATGGCGCGATAGTGTTTCAATCCAAACAAGTGCATTGACCTATAGAAAAGAATGTCATCGCTTGGTCAGGATGGGAAACAGAGATTCGATTTCAACCGAAGGAACAAAGATGTTGGTG
>JBGSIY010000382.1:0-6036 GCA_041742275.1 Pirellulaceae bacterium
GCCGTAAATTATTGGCGACCGTCGGCGTGGAAACCGAGGAAGAATATCGCCAGTTCGATTTAAAACATGCCGACCGTGAAAAACTGTTACTGCGTCAAGAACAATTGACAGAACAAATCTCTGCGGCTCTTGGCAAAGGCCTGACGGAAAACGATGTCCGTCCTTTTTTGACGGCTTTTGGAAAAACCGGACTGGAAAAACGCTGGGAGGGACTCTCCACGGATATCGATCGCCTGAAGGAAGAACACACCAAACTTGTGCAACTGCGCGGTGAACGAATACAAGAATTGAAATTACTGGGGGATGACGCCACGCTGGATCAAGCTCGTTTGGAACTCAATACAGTGGAAGCCGAATTGAAAATCCGCGGCGACGAATGGCAAGTCTACTCCAGTTGCTCTCAGTTGCTGGAGACCATTCGCGAAGGCTACGAGGCCAAACGCCAGCCCGAGACGTTGAAAGAAGCCTCGGGATACCTAGAACGCCTTACCGAGGGGCATTACACACGCATCTGGACTAAATTGGTTGGCGAAGAATTGCTGGTCGACAACGAAGACGATGAAACCATCACTGTCGATAAACTCAGCCGGGGAACGCGGGAAGCCGTTTACCTTAGTCTGCGATTGGCACTGGTGACAGTTTACGCCCGCCGCGGCGCTGTGCTGCCGATGGTCCTGGACGATATTCTGGTCAATTTCGATGCCCAAAGAATGAAGTCAGCGGCCAAATTGCTGGTGGAGTTCTCGCGAAATGGTTATCAGATTCTGATGTTCACTTGCCATGAACACATGAGCCAACTTTTCCATTCGTTGGATGCAGAAGTACTCATCCTGCCACAACATCGGGAGGTTGTCGAACAGGGAGCTCGTCCCACAAAATATTTGCCCGCGCGAACACAGCCGACTCCTGTGGCGGCGCCCATTCCCGCAGTGCCTCCCCCAGTCGTCGTCGAAGTTCGCAATTCCAATTTGCAAATCGATGCCGACGACTACGATCCGGAACTGGAATTCGAACTCTCTGCGGTGGGAATCGATCAAAGGAGCCACAAACGTTTGCGTAACGAATTGGTCTACGTCAATGACGATGAACACGAAGAAGTCGATCTTTCCGGCGACGAAGAATTCTGGAACGAAAACCAATCGCGGGCCACAGCATAGCAGCAGTTTTCACTCCGCCAGGTCTCCCCAACGCTCCTGGCTCGCCCAGGAGATGCTTCCGTTTCCCGCTACGGTGTCGTTGCCAATCTGTGGTTACTTGTCTGTCGGTCCGTCGCTGATGGTCTGGGAATTGAGCATGAGGGTGGCTTGTTCATGAATAATAGCCGCCATCGCCAACTCGAATGGCACTTGCATATTGCTCCTTCGCACAACTCTTAGATTACCACTTGCCTGACCAGCTCCACCCTCGGCACCGGCCCCGGTTGCGGCATCCGATGGCTGTGTCCACGATGCCCCGACCTTAACTAAATCAAACTCATCTGTAGATATAAAAATGTCGAAATACGCAGGGTCACCATCTACCTCTTTTTCATTTTGTTTTCGAATCATCCCAAAGAATTCTTCGCTCTTGCTGGCCGTTGCAGCCTGAACAGCTCGGATCGATGTCAGTGATCGTTCATCCAATGGAGTATCCAAACGCGCCCGAAGATTCAGCAAATCAAGAACGGGCCAAATCAATTCAACAGTCTCGGAGGAACCCCCGCGTTCCAAATACTTTCGAGCAGTCGCATCATTTAGATCAATTTTCAGTTGCAACCGACCGCCAACAATGGGATGAGTTGGAATTAGGTTCGAATTGGGGAGCCTAACGCCCAATCTCACTGCCCCCAACATCGCCTCGTTATCGGCTGCGACACCCAAATAATCATCGATCTGATGCGGCAGTTTTTCACGTAAGTCTTCCGGAGCATCATTTATAAACGCACCCAAACAGCTGATGGCATTGAAATATTCAGGGGCAGCCAATGAATGGGCTTCCAGTGCACGAAACGCAGCAATAAACATCAGCTTTCTTACAAATTCATGATCCTGCAATCGGTTGAACACATTAATAGAGACTTTACTGCTATCTACCAAACCAATAATGCATCGCGGGCCTAGGTATTCGGCGTCCAAAACCCATGTCAAAAATGGTTCAAGCAATGGATGATTGTCTGGATTCGAATTGGATAGACTATATGTAAAATTGTTAACTAGCACCTTAGACCAGTTCTCGCCTTCGGCACCTGTGAAAAGCTCTGGGCGATTTCCCAGCGTTTCTAGCGTTTGCTGGAACCGTGAAAATGCTTCTGGAGTCGATTTTTTAATCGCATCGTCCAACAGAATGTCCATCAGCTTTCGAGTTGCTTGAAACGAACTTGTATTGAGTTTGGATTCAATATAATCGATATGTTCCTCCGATAGTCGCAATTTATAATAATATAATGTCGTTGAAGACTCATTCACCGTATCACCGTCGGCAATGTAATCAACAACATATTCAGTCAATTGCATTCCAGCTTTGGGGTTAACCCGATTCAAAACGGTTAACGCTTTTATCGCATCCTTTTGAACATTGGCGTTGTGCTCAAGTTTAAGAATATTTAGCCATTCATCGGTTGTCTTGCCATCGTACATGGGCTCCTGAGTATGCGTTAACGCCTTAGGAGGCGATGTCGTCTGAGCTCCATCTAACAACGCCAAGGTTGCTTTGACCATGTCATGAATGCCAGGGCTGGCCTTAACAATCAAACACGACATCCTCTTGTTCACAAAAATCTGCGCACTGGCTGCCTCCGGGTGGGCGTTAATCATGGTGGAGACAATTCTGTGTAGCAACTCGCAATCGCCGGTCACATAATATACTTGCGGAAAAAATGCCTCTTCAGAATTTTCCGGCACCAGTGGTTCCGCTGGGCTAACCTTATTCTGAATCGCTTTTCCGTCACCGACAGCGTTAGGGCTAATATTCCCTTCCAACGCTACCAACGTTTTACTGACCATGTCATGAATGGCAGGGCTGGCCAACAAAATTAACCGAGACTCAATCTTGTCCGCCTCAATCCGGGCACTTGCTGATTCTGGGTGCGCGCTGATCATCGTGGAGACGATTTCCAATATTGAATCGCAATCGCCCGTGACCTGGTATGCTTGTAGTGTATCTGTTGCGTTGGAATTTTTCTCTGCCTGCGGTTCCGCTTGGCTGACCCGATTCCGCATCGCTTTATCGTCGGCGACGCCGTTCCAAGCGATATTCGCTCGTTTCCCTTCTTCGTTGATGGAGATACGAGCAACGACCTTCTCGCCTCGCTTCAATACAAATGTGTTTTGTTCGAGAATATACCGATCGCTGCCGTCGTTGATGCGAATTTGATACTCGCCAGCGTAAATTCGAGTGACGTTTTTGCCGGGGACCAACTCGATCTCCTTTCGGACCTCGCCGTTGGCCAACAATTCGACTTGGAGATCCGGAACATCGCTCTCGATCACAATTTGCCCTTTTTGAGTTTCCAGAATCAATATGATCCCCAAAAACCCCATGGCAAATAACATCGCCAGTCCCACGAGGACCCGCCAAATGTTTCGCGATCGTCCCGCCCCTTGGGTCTGCAACGCCGGAGTCGGTTGAGCAGGAACCAACTTGGCCAATGCCGGCAGCGAGTGGTCCTGCAACTCCAATCGCAACGGTGAGTTGTCAATTTTTAAAAGTGCCCCATGCACTAATCCGGCTAAGTCGGCCCCAGTGCAAAAGGGACCCAGGGCCTCGGCCAAATGGGCTGCGCTCGATGGGCGTTCTTCTGGATTGCGAGCCAAGGTTCGATCAATCAGCTGACTCAGCGCATCCGGTAACTCGGGGCACAGCGTCGCGACTCGAGGCGGTCGATCATTGGCCAGCAAGCGTAATTTTTCCAACGGCGACTGATTGCTGCTGGCAGCATAAGGGGCTCGCCCACACAACAAACGAAACAAGGTTGCACCCAACGAATACAGATCGGAACGGGGGCTCACATTATCGGCCCGATCCGCCTGTTCCGGAGCCATATAGTCGAGCGTACCTAACAACTGCCCTACCGACGTGACCTCCACCGAAGCACCGGTCCAGCCATCAAAATGCACCAGCCCAAAATCAAGAATTTTCAAACGCCCCTGCTTGTCGATCATTAAATTCGACGGCTTGATATCACGGTGCACGATGCCAAAGGAATGGGCGTGGTCCAAACCTAACGCCGCCACGCGCACGAGCTCGCAAGCGTCGGCCACAGTCAATGTCCCAACCGCTCGGGCAATTTTGCCGACATCCAGTCCGTCAATGAACTCCGTCACTAAAAACTGAACCCCGTTGTGCTCACCGGCGTCCAAGGCTGCCACAATGGAAGGATGGTTCATCTGCCCAACCGCCTGCATCTCCCGTTCGATGCGAGCCAACGATTCGGCCAAATGCCAGCGAGGCACTCGGATCACTTTGATGGCCACGTCTCGCTTGAGTCGCTTGTGCCGCCCCCGATAGACTTCGGCCATGCCGCCTTTGCCTACCAATTCCAACAATTCATAGTTGCCAAAATCACCCATGCCCGTCACAGAAGCATCGACGTGAGTTTCACTATCAGAATCGTTTAAATTCCACTGGCGAATTCCAAAAATCGCTTCGCGGAGTTCCAGCGGCAACACGTCGCCTGCGGCAATTTCCGGAGACTCGTTCTCGGGTGCTCCAGATAATGGATCGCCAGGCAACGCAGGGGAATGAGAGACCATGACCTCCGGCGTCTCACCGGTTTCGGAAAACACCGCCGGGGCATCAGACATCACAGCAGATAATTTCCCCGCGAGATAACCGGATTTTGTCTCGGAGTCGACTAAGGCCAACGTCTGTTCGCAATCGGGGCAATCCGCCAGATGCTGCTCGAACTCAGTCGCCGTTGCTTCGTCGGTCCAGCCCTGGAGATATTGCTCGATCTGTTCTCTGCCTAAACATTGGGCGACTTTCATCACAATCTCCTAGTTACCTGATCCGAGTATTGTAACCTGTACGAAATATTTTTGGTTATTAATGGGAGACGAATGGTGTGTGACACGAGGGACCTGAATCGTGATTGCTGCCGGGAATTTAGGCGTTCTTCGATGGCGGCCAACACATTGCCAGTTTAAACTAGGGTTCACATTAGTCGCCAAATATCTCAGAATCTCCCGGACGCTCCGCTCCCAAAAATTTGTGAACCGACCTCGCGTCACGAAACCAGCGAATGCGATGAGTAAAAAAAATGATGAACGATTCTTCTATGAACTCCGCAATCAATCCAAAAACAAGGAATCCGGAATCTAGGAAATCCGAATCGAGCTCAACCAATCTGACCTCGCCCAGTTTGCTGCAGCGAGTCCGCGATCATTCCCCCGAAGCGTGGGGGGATCTGGTTGATCTTTATTCCCCGCTGATAGCGAGCTGGTGTCGTCGTCGCGGATTGAAAGATGCCGATACAGCGGATGTGATGCAAAACGTTTTCATAAGTATTTCGCGTGGGCTCGCGGGCTTCCGTCACCAGGATCGTCGCGCGGGGACCTTTCGTTCATGGCTCTGGATGATCACCCGGAATCGAATTATCGACTGGTATCGATCGGAGGGGAAATCACCAGCGATCGGAGGGAGCAGTAATTTGCGTCGCTGTTTGGAACAGGAGGCCAGCCCCATTGGCAGCGATATCGATCTAGAAGACGTCGAGCCGACTTCGCAACTGGACCTGGATCGCCTGTTGCGTCGCGCGTTGCAACAAATCGAAACGCGTATCGCTCCGCAAACATGGCAGGCGTTTTGGCGATGCGTGATTGAGGGTCAGGCAACGGATGTGGTAGCAGCGGAACTGGGCCTATCCGCACTTTCAGTTCGTCAGGCTCGCAGCCGAGTCCTCCGCCGCCTCCGCGAACAGCTAGGCGACCGTTAAATTCTGGCCTTCGCATCGATGCAAAAAACCATCCTGGTTCCCCTCTCCCTTTTTTAAGGGAGAGGGGAGCTAGATTTTTGATGGGGCAACCGCTCTGCCTCGCGGACGAGAGGGAGCTAGGTTTT
>JBGSIY010000383.1:0-3560 GCA_041742275.1 Pirellulaceae bacterium
GGGGTAGAGTGTCCAGAAGCGGCTTTCAAGTCAGAACCCACGAAGCCAATTAGCAAGAGTCGGGGTTTTGAATGTGGATGTCGATTTAAGGTTTTAATTTGGTGATGCTGAAACGAAATTCGCGTGGCATTTCCAATGAAATTATAAATGGGACAGTTAGCTATTCGGTGCGAAGAATCTTTTCCATTTTGCGTCCCTTTGCCAATTCGTCTACCAGTTTATCTAAATACCTGACCTGTTGTGTTAGTGGATTCTCAATCTCTTCCACGCGATAACCACAGATAACGCCGGTGATCAGGTGTGCGTTGGGATTCAGTTTCGCTTTTTGAAAAAATTGTTCAAACGTCACCTTTTTTTCAATCGTTTTTTGCAGTGCTTTGGGGCTGTAACCGGTCAGCCACTCAATCACTTGCTGCAGCTCTGCTTCGGTTCGGCCTTTCTTTTCTACGTTGGCCAGATAATGCGGATATACGGAAGAAAATGTCATGTTTGCACAGCGTTCATCGTGATTCATGGAGTTTTTCATACGTCAATATTCCTGGGTTGTTGATCTTTTTTGATCGTCGGTTTTTGGAGCGTTTGCCGAGTGGCCGTCTCCGTTTGCGAGTTGATTTTGAATGCAACGCGTGTCTGTATGTTCGGCAGCCGTGATCGTTGGTCAGTCTTCGAACGAACAGCGAAGCAAACGTCCGCGTTAATGGAATTATATAAAATTTGAGCTTTGTTTGTGTCGTTAAATCACTGACTAAGTAAATGTCCGGAATTAGGTTCTTGCTTATTTAAAAAACTGGATTTTGTTTCGGGGCTGTTCCTCAGTATTGGTTCTGAAGAACTTTTCGACTTACCCCGATAGGGGTTTGCAGCTATTAGCCGGTGGTTGAGCGCAGCGACACCACCGGAAGTCTCGTTGCCATCGCCGTTGCACCCTGACAGGGTGCCAGCGACGTTCTTGATTCGCCCTGCTCGCCTCTATTTCGGGGTGCTGAAAAAAGAATACCAAATCGGATCCCGGTAGCTGCCTTTGTTATCCCCGCAGTGACAAACCGGAGACGGAAGCAGGGTAGCCAAAGTGGAATTTGTGTACGTGACAGCGGATGTATGGTTGAACCGAGGGGGGCGGACCGGACATTTTTTTAAATTGCGGGGCCACCTTGATTCAAAAAAAACCACAAAAGTAACACGGAAATCGTGCAAAACAGAGGACGAATCAATAAACCCAGTTGACTTTTTTTGACGCGGCGCCATATTTTATACATGGAAGTCAAAAGCAGAAAACAGCGGGAAATCGACCAAAGAGAAAAGCAAATTTTGTCTTTGGCTCGGCCCATTTTGGTGCGGGAGGGTTTTCAATCGCTCAGCATGGAGCGGTTGGCGACGGAGATGGAGTACGCCAAAGGCACGTTGTACAATCATTTCCCCAATAAAGAAGAAATTGTGGCGGCTTTGGCCATTGAGTCGCTGGAATTACGGCGCGCCATGTTTGAAGCGGCCAGTTTGACCAGTCCCCTTTCGCGACAGCGTTTGATGGCCATTGGATTGGCTTGTGATCTGTACGCCACGGACTGCGCCGAGCATTTTGCAGTGGAACAAATGTTACGAAATGCGGTGATTTGGGAGAAATCTTCGGCAAAAAGACAAGCGTTAATTCAGCAGTGTGAACTGCGGTCCATGTCCATCGTGGCAGGAGTCGTCCGCGACGGCATTGTAGCCCAGGACTTGATCCTACCGTCCTCCATGAAAGCCGAGGAATTTGTATTTGGCTTTTGGGCTTTGACCTACGGTAGTCACTCACTGATGGCCACCAGTCCGTCGCTGCCTGACGTCGGCGTCCTAGATCCGATCCGAAGTATTCGTTACCACGGTTGGACATTAATGAACGGCTACAACTGGAAGCCGTTGATTTCATTCGAAGAAACCGAAGCGTTTCTGCAAGATCTGAAACAGAGGATATGCGTCCATGCCGACTAGTGAAACCGTTGCCAATCGAACACGACCCGGTTCTGGCTTGAAAATGACTTCGCGTCAAATAATGGCGCGGCGGCTAGGTGCTGCTTTCGCGCTGCTTCTGTTGTGCGGCGTCGCTTATTTTGTCAGTCAAGCATGGGGTAAGGGAATCACCCAACAGGATCAATCTGACTCAACTCCATCGGCTCGGGTTCTGCGAGTGACGACCAAACAAGTAGATCAAGCGGGGCCAAGTTCCTTCGCCATCCGATACACGGGCGTCGTCTCCGCCAGGCGAACCAGCGAATTGGCCGCGAAAGCGTTGGGACGCGTGGATCGCGTTTTAGTGGATGTCGGCGACGAAGTTGTCGCAGGCCAAGTCCTCGTTGAACTAGATCGTGAACAATTATTGGCCGACCGAAGTATTGCCGAAGCCGCGACACTGGGTGCCAAAAAACGGTTGGAGGAATTGCGTCAAGGTCCTCGCGACCAGGACATACGTCAAGCGGAATTGCAAGTCAAAGAAGTGCAAGCCAATTTGAATTTGGCCGAGGCGAACCTCCGACGGGCTCGAGCCCTGCGAGAATCCGCAGCTATTTCCGCCCAAGAGCTCGATGAGAGTGCCTTTGAAGTCGCAGCGATCAAGGCACAGTTGGAGTCCGCCCAACAGGCCTTGGCTCAACTTCAAGAAGGCACTCGCCAAGAACAGATTGCTGCACAAGAAGCAACGGTGACTGGAATGGAAGCCCAATTAACGAGAATTGACGTGTTGTTGAGCGATAACCAAATTGTGGCACCCTACGCGGGACGGATTCAAACGCGGCTGGTCGACGAAGGCGAAATTGTTGACCCGGGTATGACCGTTTTAGAGCTAGTGGAAGTCGGTGAACTCGAAATCCGTGTGGGATTGCCGGCCGATGTCGTTCAGCAACTGGTTGCGGGAGAACCCACCATTATTTTTAACGATCAAAGAATCAAGGCCTATGTTGACCGAGTGTCACCCGCCATTTTCCAAAATACCCGAACTCAAGAAGTGAGTTTGAAAGTGCCTCGAGATACGGAATGGAATCCTGCCGTTGGCAGTTCGGTGACCGTTGAAATTCAACGTCCCATCGTGTCGCAAGGGCACTGGGTGCCCGACACCGCGTTGACCTTGGGCTCTCGCGGTTTGTGGGCTTTGTACGTCGCAGTTCCCGAATCGGTGGGGGTAGCTAATCCTTCGCGGTCTACTTCCGTCAGTAACCAGAGCCGCGATGCTGTCTATTTAGTAGAGCGGCGACAAGTTGAGCTTTTGCGATCATTGAACGGTTGGTCCGAAGTGAAAGGGCCGCTATCTCCGGACGAATTGTTGATCGTCGATGGCGTGCATCGGGTCATTGGAGGTCAACGCGTGGTCAGCCAGTCGTCCGAGTCGACGAACGGGGCCGAAGAAAAAGAGAATTAGTCCCGCGTGATTTCCATTTTCGAGAACAGAACCCGATCACATGCCTCGTTGAGATCGAATGCTACCCAATCGAGTGTTTCAATGTCGAGTGTTTCACTATGGAGTGCTTCACTATGGCGTGACCGAGTTGAACATCGACGAGATCTTGTTTTTCGGGTCCAATCTGCTGTTT
>JBGSIY010000384.1:0-4624 GCA_041742275.1 Pirellulaceae bacterium
GCTCAGATTCTGGAATGTCAATGTTATCAATTTTGAGTCGATCGAATACGATATCGGCGCACAATTTAGCCTTGTCGACCGCGTCGGGGCCAGCGACGGTGAGTTGGCCGATGATCTTGTAGCCCTCGTGAAACGAAATCGAGACTTTGAGCGTATCTGTTGCTGGTGCACCGGTAATGCCGCTGACGCGAACACGGTTCGGGCCTTCTTGCTGTAGTTGGGCGGAGCTAAAGTCGGCGATGCAATCGGGGGTGATATAACGTTTGGGGTCACCCATTTCATAGACCAGTTGTGACGTGACTGTTTCGATATTAACTAGGCCGCCCGTTCCCTCGTGTTTCGTGACGACAAAGCTGCCATCGGGATAGGCTTCGACAATGGGATAACCGATCCTGGCCATGTTGGGGATTTCTCGCCAGTTTGTGTAATTTCCGCCAGTGCATTGGGCACCGCATTCGACGATATGTCCGGCGACCGTAGCGGCGGCGAGTAAATTATAGTCGTTCAAATCCCAATCGAATTCGTAGGCCAGCGGCGCGACGACCACAGACGGATCGGTGGCGCGACCGGTAATGACGATATCGGCACCCTGTCGCAAGGCCTCCACAATCGGAACAGCGCCGATATAGACGTTAGCGCTTTTCACGGATGAGAGATAGGGAGCGAGCAATTCGCCGTTGTCCATATTTTTAAAATGCTCGCCACCTTTCATCAATTCATCCAGGTCATTCAGGATATCGTCTCCATCGACTACGGCGATTTTGATCCCTGACAAACCATGTTTTTTCACAACTGCGGCCACGGCACGGCGGCAGGCTTCAGGGTTAACTCCGCCTGCATTGGCGACAATTTTAATTCCCTTCTCTTTGCACTTGGGCAACACGCGATCGACCATTTCGACAAAGTCGGTCGCATAACCGGCCTCGGGATTGCGACTTTTCAGTTTTTGCATGATGCTCATTGTGACTTCGGCCAAGTAATCCAAAGTCAAATAGTCGAGAGGTCCTTCATTGACCAATCGGATGGGCCCCAAAATACTATCGCCCCAAAACCCTTGTCCGTTGGCGATCAAAATCTTGTCTTTTTTAGCCATGGCTTTTTTATTCGTTAGGATCTGATATCACAGGGGGCTAAATAACTAAATAAGCTGGCGACCCTGCCCCGAAGGGATCGCGTTCGAAACCACCGCATCATAACCGAAAACAACGAGCGCGTTCAGGGTAGTCCGAACGGCGAAATTGCCTCAGTTGTTGAAGTATCGGCTGGGAGGTCTAAAATAGGGACCTTTGTCGTCGCGAGGACGGCCCGAAAAGTGAGGCAAACCATGTTATCTCAGCAGAGGAGCGATGTTCGATGAAATCCCTAGTCCGATTTGAGATCAAAGACGCGGTGGCCAAGTTAACATTAACTCGAGCCGACAAAAGAAATGCACTTCAACGCGAAACACTTGAACAACTATCAGCGGCGTTGGGCCAAGTGCGATCGAGTGCCGAGGCCCGAGTTTTGGTTCTGGCGGCCGAAGGGGCGGTCTTTTGTGCAGGTATGGATTTGGGGGAGATGCAGAAACGGGCAGAATCTCCTGACGGTGCCGCAGATTGGCAGCGGGATTCTGAGGTTTATTGCGACGTTTTGCAACAAATTTATAGCCTGCCCATGCCCACGGTGGCGGCCATGACCGGTCCCGCTTTGGCCGGCGGCGTCGGTTTGGTGCTGGCCTGCGATCTGGTGGTCGCCACGACAAATGCCTTTTTTGCGTTACCCGAACCGATGCGGGGGATCACGGCTGCCATGGTGACGCCGTTGTTGATTCATCGGGTTGGCGCGGGGCCGGCAACGGCTTTGTTGTTGTCGGGCGAACGCTGGACTGCCGAACGAGCCCTCCAACTAGGTCTGTGCCATGATGTCGTGAAACCTGACGATTTTACTCAACGATTGGACTCATTGGTCGCTTCCATTTTATCCGGTTCCCAACAGGCGCTGGCCATTACCAAGCAACATGTGGTGCACGTTACCAATCGACCCGTTGAGGAAATGTTGACATATTCGATTCAGGTCTCGGCTTTGGCCCGAGAAACCCTGGATGCACGGGAAGGACTCCAAGCGTTTCTAGAGAAACGAAAGCCCAGGTGGCAGCCTGAGGGCACCTGATGGCCCCAGCGGGAGTTGCCTATGGGTTAAGCGATCCGATCCGTAACATTTATTTTTTACATCTCTTTTTATCCGCCCATGCGAAAGGTCAGTACTCATGCGAACGATTGATTTAACGGGAAAGACGGCGATTGTCACCGGTGGTGGGCAAGGTATCGGGTTGGCATCGGCAAGCGCTTTGTACGCTGCCGGGGCCAATCTCGTGTTGAACTATTTTCCTGATGAGGCGGGAGTTAATCGCGGAGTCGCCGAGAGTGCCGCCCATGGAATGGGAGAGCGGGCAGTTGCTCTGCCCGCTGATGTTCGCAACGCCGAGCAACTGCGGAAGATGGTAGCCGATACTGTCGAACGTTTTGGAGGTATCGATATTTTGGTGAATAATGCCGGGATCTTGCGAGACCGAAGTTTCCGCAAGATGAGCGCACAAGAATGGGATGATGTGATCGATACGAACTTGGGTGGCGTCTTTCATACGGCCCAGGCGGTAACGGAACAACTTCGCGAGGGTGGCACGATAGTCAATATCGCGTCGCTCTCGGCTGTCACCGGCTTTTTTGGTCAGGCAAATTATGCGTCGGCCAAAGCGGGTGTAATTGCGTTGACGAAGGTCTTGAGTAAAGAATTGGCTCGGAAAAATATTCGCGTCAACGCCGTTGCTCCGGGGGTCGTGAATACCGAAATGGGGCAGTCGATCCCCGAAGAAAATCGCAAAGTCATGCTCACCAATATTCCGTTGAATCGCTTCGCGGAACCCAATGAAATTGCTGACGTGGTTCTGTTCTTATGCAGTGACCTGTCGACCTATATTACCGGGCAGACGCTACACGTGAACGGCGGTTGGTGGGCCTAAAGCACTCAAGCAGTCGTTCGGTAAAAAATCAAGTGTCGAGGCAACTCATTCGGCCTGATAGCGATTTTCAAACTGGAAATTCGCAGGGACCGCGGCCCAGGCCGGCATCATTAGCCTTTGAAATTGGCATACATGGTCATGAGTTCTTCGGTGGCATCGAACAAGTGAACGAGCAGTGCGGCTCGAATCCACATTCCGTTCCTGGCTTGGCGAAAATACATGGCACGCGGGTCGGCGTCGATCGACACGGGGATTTCATTGACAACACTGTCGCGCGGGAACGGGTGCAAGATCGGTGCGTAAGACTTGAGGACCTTGGCCCGCGATTCGGTCAATTGAAACGGGGTCAAGTCCATGGCGGCCAGCTCATGTTCAACTTGTTCCGAGTTGTGTTCTCGTTGAATTCGGGTCATATACATGCAATCCGTTTGGCTCAAAATCGGTTCGCCGTCGTGAATTGCGTCCAAGGAGTGGAATTCATGGACCTCGACCCCTTGGTGTTTCAAGCGGTCGATCAACTCCCGCTCCATGATCAATTGCTCGTGTTCGGGAGAAACGAAAAACATGCGTACTTGACGATATTGGGCCAAGACAGTGGCTAAGGATCGAGCTGTACGTCCTCGACCCATGTCGCCACAAAACAAATAGGTTTTGTTATGCGGTCCGTCAGTGATGTTGGGATTTTGCTGTTTGAGCTCGATGAAGCGGGATTGTTTTGACTCGCGACTGTAGTCCGGGCTGAACGTTCGTAAAATGGTGTACATGTCCAACAATGCTTGGGTGGGGTGTTCGTCAGCCCCCGCGCCGGCATTGATGACGGGAACGGATCGCATTTCTTGGTTTTCTAGGGTGTTCATTAGATAGGCGCAGCATTCGGCGAATTCCGGAATCACTGATCGCATGATAATCACATCGAAGTAACTGCTGAACATTCGAATCGAATCGACCTTCGACTCCCGTTTGACCTCCGAAGAGGTATTGGGATCGCGAACTTCGTTGCACGTGATGCCCAAAATTTGACACGCGGCCATGAAGGACAAAAATGTCCGCGTCGATGGCTGAGTGAAATACAGCATAGCGCGTCGATGGGCTAAAAGTTGTTTGATTTGGCAGTGGCCATTACGCGTGCGCGACATGTGGCGAATCATATCGGCGAGGCGCCGCAATCGCTCCAGCATGTCGGGGGTTAGTTGCGCCGCAAAAATCATGTGTTTCAAGCGGGCATTGCGTTGAAAATCAGAAAGTTTTACGTTCAGAGGACGTTGCAGTTGGCCTTGAAAGGCAGAAAACTCGCTCATGTTTCACCAGCAGATTAGAGTGCCCAAGATTCGTAAGCGTCTTGAGTGGCCACAATTTAACTCAGCCCTTAACTTTTTTAAAGGACGGTACGTCAATTCGTCACGGCCGCACCTCTTCGGCCCCCGGATCAATTGACTCACCGTAGGCTGCCACGGCGGCGATCAAAACATCGCACAGACGGTGCAAATCAGTGGGGGCAACGTTCAGCGGCGGAGCCAAATAAAAAACATCACGAGTCGGGCGGAGCCAAACGCCATGGGAAACAAAAAATTCCATCCAACGCCGTTTATTCAAATTCGTGGAAACCTGAACCGCAGCGAATCCACC
>JBGSIY010000385.1:0-3461 GCA_041742275.1 Pirellulaceae bacterium
TCGCGTTATCGTGTTTGGGGAACCGTTGGTAAAAGTCGCGGAACTTCACCATGGCATCGCCATACGTTCCACTGCCATAGCTTTCCTCGGCCACCTTGAACAACTCTTCAGGCTCAGCCTGAAATACGGCCAAAACCAAAACCGCCCCAACAATCAAAAAGATCGATAGGGCTCCAGCGCCGATAAACAGCCATTTGGTTCTCCACTGGTCTTTCAAATCTCGCTTGCCCGAAAATCCAATGTGGCCTTTATCTGAGAGCGAATCTTTTCCGGAGTCGTCGAGGCTCTCACGTGCCGAAGATGCTGTCGCAGGCATCGCCCCAAACGGGTCCGCGGCCATCATGGGGTCCATTATCCGCGTTCGCTCAATCTCCACTTCGACTTCGACAGGTTCGGCATCGAGGACTTCGTCAACACCATAAACTCGTGTGCCATTATCTTCAAATTCTTCGGGCACCTGTTCGGGAGTAGGTTGCGACGCCGCTTTGGGTGGCTTGATTGGGTTCGCTGGCGTATCGGCTGCACTGAGGTTCGTTAGATCCCCAGAATCATAGTCCGGGGTCGCCTTCGCTTTATTCACTGCAGTCGGTTTCTCGCCTGACTTATTCCAGGCACCTGACAAGAACTTTTCGCCTTGAGCCGCAGTCAATTGTCCTTTGTCCACCAATACTTTGATCACAGCTGCCGGCTTGATGTTCTTACCGGGAGTCGTGATCTCTTTTCGCAATTTGGTCAGCAAACGCTCTTCGACCAAACCCGATTGAGCGAGTATTTCTAATAATTGACCTGCCGTCATTAGTGATCCTCTATCTTTTTGCTTCTCAAATGGAAGCTGCATTAAATCATGTTGTTTTGTTAATCAAGAACGAGCTTTCCCGTTGCGTCACGGATCGCATCAATATTCTAGTTCCGTCGTTTTCATTTCAATCCGGTCTAAGTTTGCCGCGATTCCAGCATCCCACACCTTGATCACCCGTTCGTGAGTGGAGTCGACATGAGCGGTGATCATCAGGCGTTTCGCCCCGTAATCAACGATCGCGTTGCGGATCTTCGCCCGCATCTGAGTTTCGCTGGGCGTTTCAACTTCATTTTCATCTCGAGTGGTGACGTAATAAATATCATTTTGGTCCACGATCACTTCCACGTAGTCGTCTTCATCTTCGACATCCTCGGTCACGTTGAGACTCGGCTCTTCGACTTGGGACGGCGGTTGCTGTATCGACCGTTGCAATGAAAACGACGCGGTAACCATAAAGAAAATCAACAGCAAAAACGTAACGTCCACCATGGGCGTCATGTCCATACCGTCCTCTTGTTCTTCACCTTTTTTAGTGAAATTCAATCCTGGATCAGGATCGACTTCATCATCGGGCTCTTCGAATCCTCTCCACGTCATTTGTTTTAGAGATTCATCGGCACGAGCGCGTGGGCGCGGTGGTGATGTTTCATTCGAGGAAGATGGGCTGAGTTCGGCGGAGTCATCGCTGGCTGCCGAAGAGGGAGCCAATAAGTCGAACTCCGACTTTTTCTCGTCTTTTTTCTTTTTTTTGTTTGCCATATTCCACCTCGCTTCAACTCGAGAAACCGTTACCGTTCGATCGCTGAACGTAAACTCAAAATTTATTGCTCTTCTTCGACGCCGACATACAACAGTCGAGTCTCCGCGAGCTCCGAACCCGATATCCCTCGTTTGACCGTTTCAATCGCTCCCGTTTTGACCTTCCCCTCCGCCTTGATCATTATCGTTTGCACGTCAGGGCGAGACGAAAGTTCCTGCTCGACGAAATAAGCGACAGCCTCCTCTTGGGCGATCGGTTCCGTTTCTTTGATCTGCGTGGCATCATCCTTATTTCGCCCCTTGAATATCAAGTACGAATCTGGCGTAGCCCCCAGCGTGACGATCATGACCACCGAATCCTTCTCGGAAATGGCTTCCCCAAATTGAGCTCGTGGCATATCCACTGCCGTGGTGGGGTCCATTTTGGAAGCAACCACGAAAAAGGCCAGCAACAAAAACGTGATGTCGATCATTGGCGTGATGTCCAATTCATTATCTTCGGCCTTCTTCTTTTTGGGGCGAATATCGACGCCTGTATCATCGCGCTCTTTTTCTTGCATGACTATTTTTTGCCTTTCCAAAGACATTCACTACTTGTTTTTGATTTTCGTTTGCCGAAACAGACACGTATTGGTGCGTTCGAAAATCAAGTCGCACTCGCGAACCCCAATCACTCGCTAACCCAAATTAATTGACGGGGTTGCGAATGATCGCTTGGCGAAACATCTCCAGAAACTGGTTGATGCCAAACGAAACGAGGTCTTCCATTTTCTTGATCTGCACGTTGATATAGGCCACACAGAGTGTCAACGGAATCGCAATTGCCAATCCGCAGGCGGTGGTGATCAACGCGAACTGAATGTCCTGAGCCAACTTGTCGGCTTCCACTGTTTTGGAGGCCGAAAGTTTCGCAAACGCACCCATCATCCCCAGCACCGTACCCAGCAAGCCTAACATCGGGGCCGTTTTGATCACGGTGATGACCCAACTCAAACGGTACTCCAAATCTTGCAGCACATCGCGTTGGAAACGGTCGGCCAATAATTGTTTGACTTTGACGTATCCGATTTTTCGGTTGTCGATCGCCAATTGAGAAAGTTGACAAATGGCGCGGCGGTCTCCATCACACACTTCGCTAGCTACCTGATACTCACCACGCAACAACGGTTCCTCCAATGCCTCCAGAAATCCATTTTGAAAACCTTCGTTCGGGAACTGCTTTTGCTTCACTCGATTGAAAACGACAATCACGCAATAAGCTCCCCAACCGGCAACGAGTGCCATCGCCAAATAAATTGCATTTCCCAGAAATATGAATATTCCGCCCATGGTTCTTTCGTTCCAACTTTCTGAAATAAAAATTCTAATACTGCATGGCTGCGACGGTTACTGTCCCAACCCGAACCTGAACGCTGCTCCGACAATCATCGGATTCAAACAGCCAGACCCTATTATGCTTTGGTAAATTGTTTTGACGAGCATCTGACTCAAATAAAGAAAAGCCAAACTTTGTATTAGGATCCGCCCCGAAACAAATTCCCCAACGATGAATAACCGTTAGTCGCCAGGCGTACGCGACAGTGCGTTTGTACCCCTGGCGACTGACGGTTAAACGAGGAATCCCTTTCGGTAGATTTCCTCAGCTTTTCTTTACAGTTCGTTCCACTCCACGTTTGAAATTATCCTTTGGAAATTATCGTTCATGGGCGACCTAACAAGTTCCCTATATCCGTTAGGCCGACTCGTTCCCGTTCAAACAGGTCCTCGCTTCCAGCCACAATGCCATCTTCGTTCCTATCCAAGAACCTACTAGCCGTGGGGCACTAGCCCCCGGTTTATTCGGTCGAACCGGACGCTAGCGCGTTTCGGCTGATGATTCCCATCCGTTTTGGGATAGGCTCTC
>JBGSIY010000386.1:0-3840 GCA_041742275.1 Pirellulaceae bacterium
ATTTTCAAAATAAAGCAGAGGCGACGACAGCAGAAAAAATAGCCATGGTCAACGCGATTGTGCAGCTGGAGCGAAACATCATTTCTCGTTTGGAAGCCAACGACTCCGCATACTCCTCGGCGATCGAATCACCTCCCGAAACAATTTTGCAGGGACTGCGTCAAGGAACGTTGGCAAACACGTTCTTTTTGGCCCGACTTCAAAAATCAACGTCAGACTTTCCAGCGGCAATCAGCTCTTTGAATTCGGCCCTAGAAACGAGCCGACTGCTGTATGGGGAAGAGAGTTATCAAACGCGTGAATACGCCTTGCAATTGGCCCAGGTGCAATGGCTGAAGGACGCGACTGACGAACAACTTCAACAATGGACCCAAGCAGATCAAGCCAGGACCCAGGGAGTCGTCGATTTTCGCAATCAAAACTTTGCCAACGCCAAAACCAATTTTATCAAAGCAAAAGCGGCTTACGAATCGTTGCATTTGACAGACATGATGGATTATGGCGAGTCGATTGCCAATTTGGCCGAGGCCGTGGCAGCCATGGGCGACTTGGACGAGGCCGAATCCGTTTTTCAAGAAGCCATTCAAGTCAATGAAAAGATCCTCACGCGATACTCCCCAACCAATGCCACCATGCGACGCTCGTTCGCCCAAGTCTATCGCCAAAACGGCAAAATGGATTTGGCCCAACAAACTCACGAAGATGCCGCGGAAATTTTAGAAAAGATTTTCGGTCCCGAATCAATTCCCATGGCCGAGAATCTCTACGCCCGGGCCGTTATCCTGCAGTTGACCGGAAAACTTCAGGAGGCCAATGACATGTATCGGACGACTTATGCAATTTTGATCAAAAGAGAACAGGGCAACGGCCAACTCGCCCTCAACATCATGAGTAATTTGCATAAATTATACAACTCAGTAGCTCAACATTCCGATGCCGCCGAAGCAGCTTTGGCGGCCAGCGAAATCGCCGAGGCCAATTTCGGTGACCCCAGTAACGAACTGGCGGATTGGTTGATGTTGGCCGGGGTTTCACTGCGAAATGCCGCTGACTACGCTCGTGCCATTGAGGTCTTGAACCGCACGAAGGCCATGTATGAGAGCCTGCCGGATTTCCAAAAACGAGAGGGGTATCTTTCTGGTTTGAGCCATCTGGCTTTGGCATTGCATGCCAACAATGAGCCCGATCAAGCTTTAGAAATTGCTCGTCACGCCACCGAACTCTCCGAACAGGCAACGGGTGAGAATTCCATGGGATTCGCCTTTCGTGCCCAGAATTTGGCTTACCTTCTCACCATGACGGGCCATCATGATGAGGCCGAGGCTTTATTTCCACGCGTCTTGGTTTTTCTCAAACAGGAACTAGGGGAACAGCACATAGAGTACCAACGAATTATCAACGATCGCGCCCGAAATTTAGCAACCGCCAAAAAATGGGAGCCCGCAATTGAACAATGGGTATTACTACTGGATTTACAAGATAAACATCTTCCCCCAAAAAATCCTGAACGCACCCAAACCCTGAAACATCTTGTGGATGCCTACACGCAGGTTGGCAACCTCGAAGCCGCGAATGACGCCCGCAATAAAATCCCCAAGGAGGTAACGGACAACCAAGAATCCGATAAGGAGTAAACGTGTTCGAAATGCCCAACCAAAATCGACACTTCCGCGGCAGCGCATGAGTCACCCTGTGCGGAAATCTCGCTATAGGGCAACTGTCGAAGCGGGCCCGTTGCGCCGTGTTCATTGTCACTCGTACAACAAATATTTTTCCCGTCGCAACCTAAAGTCCTCGACTCCCTGCTGCGATAACTCCAAAACAGTTTCCCAGTTCTGCTGATCTAATACCGCCTGATAGACATTTTTATTATTCAACAACCGATTCAGGTTCTGGGTATTCCAATCTTCCGGATAGCTGCGGCGTAATTCGACCATGATGGCCATTCCGATCGCTACCGGATCCAACAACTCTCGATGGGTGATGTGAATATTCACACCCTGGCATAACTTCCCGGCGAAGGTGCTAGAATTCGGAGTGAACTCAATTGGAATAAATCGGACACCGGGTAGAGTGATACCGTTTAGATTAGCGGCGAGGGCGCGGGCCTCAACCCACGGCGCTCCGATCACTTCAAACGGCGTGTCCGTCCCGCGTCCGACCGAGAGGTTTGTCGTCTCTAATAAACCAATTCCAGGATACAACAGTGCCTGAGTCAAACAACGCATATTGGGACTCGGATTGATCCACATCAGGTTAGTCGCATCCCACGTGTCGCGGCGTCGCCATCCCTGACAGCGGACGACGTGTAAATCGAGATTCAGCTTCAACTCATCTCGCATCATTAGTGCCAACTCTCCCGTCGTCATGCCATGACGCACGGGAATGGCATGATAACCGACAAATGATTCGCTTCCTGCATCCAGCATGGGCCCGGTAACCAGATCACCTCCGATGGGACTGGGGCGATCTAGGACCACAAACCGTTTCCCCTGCTCGGACGCAACTCGCATCGCCTCGCCCATGGTGGAGATATAGGTATAAAATCGAGTTCCTATGTCTTGGATGTCAAACACCAATGTGTCCACTTCGTTTAACATCTCAACCGTCGGTTTCCGCGTTGCGCCGTACAAACTATAAATGGGCAGTCCTGTTTCTGCATCAACGGCATTTCCAATGTCCGGAATATCGACAGCACCTTCGATCCCGTGCTCCGGGCTGAATAATACTCTCAGATCGACTTCTGCAGCATCATGAAACAATCGTGCCGTCGTGCGACCGGTCCGCGTTCTGCCAGTGTGATTCGTGATCAAACCAATCCTTTGCCCCGCCAACAACGAGTAATCTCGTTCTGCTAAACAGTCGACACCCGTTTTTACTCCTTGCGGTTCCGTCTGACCCTCGCGAAAATTAACCAACGACTCCATAACCACATCGGAGATGGCTCCTGCCAATCCATTCACGCTCCCTTGTCCATCGGGATGCAGTCGATTGCTCAAAAAGATCAGGAACAAATCGTTTTCTGGGTCTATCCAGAACACCGTTCCCGTGAATCCTCCGTGTCCGAATGCGGCTTCAGACAGCCCGCGCCCACGATTACTGGAAAACCCAGTTCGCTTGTCCCAGCCTAAACCGCGAATCCCTCCTGAAACGGCGTACCCACGGGTCATTGCCTGCACGGCCGGTTGCGAGAGAACCACGCTGGCCGTGCCGGGTTGGCCCGCTGGCTTCCGCCCTTCCGACAAAAACATTTCGGCGAACACTGCTAGATCGTCACATGTCGAAAATAGTCCCGCATGCCCGGCGACACCCCCGAGATGGTAAGCCCTGGGGTCATGGACTTCGCCCTGAATCCAATGGCCTTCTCGTTGTTCCGTGGGAGCCGATCGCGATCGAAGTTCTGATCTGGGATTGAAACTGGTGTCACGCATTCCCAACGGCTGAAAAATCCGAGTTGCGGCAAACGCATCCAATGGCATGCCACTCAAATGCTCCACCAATTTCCCCATGACAATAAAGTTGACATCCGAATATTTAAACACGCTGCCTACGGGTGCAATCGGTTTCAAACTACAGATTCGTTGCCATGCGATTTCGGGGCCTTCCAAATAATCCTGAAGTGAATTGTCGGGGATCAATCCACTTTGATGTGTCAACAATTGTTCAATGGTAATCTCCCCTTTGCCGTTCACGCCAAAAGCCGGGAAGAAGTCGGCAACACGATCATTTCGCTTCAGCTTTTGTTCGTCGATGAGGATCATCACAGAAGTCGCCGTCGCAATCGGTTTTGTCAACGATGCCAAATCAAACACCGTGTCCCGAGTCATCGGAACACGGTCG
>JBGSIY010000387.1:0-2134 GCA_041742275.1 Pirellulaceae bacterium
AGCGGCCAAAATTGCGGGAGCAAGGAGTTGATTTTAAATCGATCATAAATCAAGAGAGTGTTGCTCGCGATCGATTTGCCCAAGAGATCTTGGCGGAATGGCGCGCGATCATGACGCCCCCCCAGTTGGAAAGATTAGAGCGATTGTCAGAGAATGCAGAGTTTGTTTTTGGTGGCGTCGTCTATGCGTTGACAAAAGGGGGTGCGCAAAAGCGATTGGGCTTGTCCCATTCCGAGGTCGACGCCGCGCGAGATAAACTTTTGGAGTATCAACAAAAAGTTAACGAACGGACTCGCACTATGGAGGAAGACGCATTAAAGACAGTTACTGCAGAACTCAGCCAAGAACAAAAATCCAAGTTGGATGAGTTGTTGGGAGAGGACCTCGATTTCATCGATTGTAATGCGGAATTATTGGTAATATTGTTGACGGCGGGAAGATAAACAGGCGATGATACCCCGCGCGAACGCCAGGCAGGGCCGCGGCCAACTGAGGGTCCCACCAACCAGCCCATTTCACGCGATGCAAAATCATTCAGCGGAGCGAAATGACTCCAGGCTTCAGCCTGCTTTGCAAATGTTGGAGTCCAGGCTTCAGCCTGTTTTACCCACGTTGGAGTCCAGGCTTTAGCCTGTTTAACACAAACGTTGGAGTCCAGGCTTCAGCCTGCTTTTCCAAACGTCAAATCACAAACGCCCGAGCGCCTTTCCAAACGTACCAATCAACCGAATGTTTACTTATTTTTTCGAGCGGGTTTTCTGCGTTTAGTGGATCGTAGAATCGAAAATTAACGCGTACGTTTCGACTTCGCGGTTTCCAGTTGCCGTTTGATTAATTGAATTTGACCGGCGTGATAGTGGTCATGGGCGGCGATACCCATTATCAATTGCAGGTACGTTGTCGTGCCACCTAAAGGCCGTTGATCCAATTGTGACGGCGAAAGGTTGGCGATGGATTGTCTCAGACTTTGATGGGTCTCGGTCAACAAAAGCACATCTGCTTTCCATTGCTGGGAATCAATCACGCCAGCGACCGGACGCAGGAACCAGTTTGATCCCTTGAGGGGGAAGCTGCCCCGTTTTTCTTCGGTCAGTCGACGGCGGACCGTGTACTTCCAATAGGCGCAATGCAAAACAATTTCGTGAATGTTCTTTCGTTCCGGTTGCGTCCGCCAAGCGGCGTCTTCGGCTGACAAACCGCGAATTGATCCACGAAGATTGGGTCCGTGCCATGATTTTTGATCGAATGCTTCGTCCATCACTCGCAATAGAATTTCGATAGTGTTCATTTCCGCTCCTATTGAATTGTGAGAGCAAGGATCTTTGCCAAGCTCAAATTCCATAAAATCGATTTACTCGCTCGCATCATCGACCTTGTGAACTTGGTCTCGCTTGCGAAACTCCGACGGCGTGACACTCGTGAGGGTGCGAAACGCACGCGTGAAGGCACTTTGATCGGCATAACCACAGCGTTGGGCAATTTCGATTATCGGCAGTGGCGTTTCTCGCAGGAGCACGGACGCGGCCGAGACACGCGTTTTAGATATCAGCTGCGATGGGTTTAATGAAAACAGCTTCTTCGTCAGCCGAGCGAGTCGCGTCGACGAAAGCCCCGACCGTTCGGCGAGGATTGCCGGTGAAAACGCTTGCGATGGGTCTTGCTCAAATTCGGCAATCGCGCGCGCGAAACCAACCGGGATTTCATCCGTCGCCACCGGGGCCCGCAAGTCACGTGAAAAACCAATCAATCCCGTCAACTTGCCGCCCTTGTCGCGCAACGGCAACTTGGACGTCAAACACCAGACCGCCGCACCCGGGCGATACCATTGCAGTTCTAAATAGTCGATCAACGGCTTGCCCGTCGTCAAAACGCGTTGGTCTTGCTCGGTCGGCAACCGCCCAAAATCTCCCGGACAAATATCCTCGGGACGTTTCCCCAGGGCATCCGATTTCCGTTTCAACCCATGCCGCGCCAGCAACGATTCATTGACGGCAATGTACTGCCCCGAACGATTCTTCACGAAGAAGGCGACGTCGGGTGTCAAATCAAACAACGTCTGCAAGACACGAATCTCAATCGAGTGTAATTCATCGATCGATGGGAGGTCAGTCGATGTTATGCGCGATTTCATGTT
>JBGSIY010000388.1:0-6095 GCA_041742275.1 Pirellulaceae bacterium
ACAGCACGGAACAATCAAACAGCACGGAGCAATCAAATTCTAATTTGTTGCCCCACCTGACAAAAGAACTCGTGAGAGACTCGCAGGGTGAATCGTTAGCGGCAGGTGACGTTCATCGAGGCGAATCTGTTTCGTTGGAAAAAGTAAACCAGTCGCCCGTGGTTTTCCGCTTCCCCGTTTGGTGGCATTCAACCGATGAGTTATCCAAGCCGATTCATCAGGCGGGTGCTCGGTTCGATATGACGATCGGCTCTGTGAGAGAGGGGATCGAGATATTTGATTGGGAAGCGGGGCAGGGGCGTCGATCGTATGTGAGTCAGGGTCACGCGTCCATGGTGAACGAGCTGAGTGAGCAAGTGGAGCCAGAGTCACGCCTGCATGCGGGGCCCCTAACGGAAAAAATGCTGCGTGAACTGTTGTAAAAATCCAAAGCAGACGTTGAATTTTCGATTCTAAAGTTTGAGAGCGACAGATGGTACATTTAATTTTGAATATGGGCCGCAAGAGGTTTTGGAACATGTTTGTGGTTTCGTTGATTTTGAGTACGTGTTGCGGCACGCCATGGGTAAACGCACAAACGCAAGAGTTGGGTTCAACGGCGACCCTAGAAGATCTTAAACTTGCCGCCCAGCGCCGCGGAGAACCGAGTGACCCGGAATTTCCCAAACCTGAGGTGATAACATTCGCTCCGATCGCAACGGTCAGTGTGGCGGCGTTTCCCACGCCCCAGCTCAAATATCGTTTCGCTCCGCATCCGAATCAACTGCGACCCGGCAATGCCTATCAGCGTTTTGCCAGGGCTTTGCTCATGATGCCCCCCAGGCAATCTGCAATGATGAAAAATTGGGATATGTTTCAACGGTCGCACGCCGAAAATGAAATGCCGATTGCCGCAGAAATTGACAAATATTTGTTCACCCACGTCTTAGAAGAACTAAAGGAATTTTTGTATTGCGAAGATTTAAGCTACGACCTGCGCTTACGTGACAAGCCGGTTGGGAAGGATGGTCTTTCCGCAATTTATGGGACTTTGCTGCCGGACGCTCAAGCAGCCCGAGATCTAGCAAAAATACTGCACTATCAATGTTCTTCGCAATTGCAAAAGGGTGATTTTTCTGGGGCCGTGCAATCGATTCAGACGGGCTTTCGCTTGGCCGCCATGCTGCATCAAGGTGAATTTTTGTCGGAACAATTAATGGCGATTGCCATCGAGGGGACGATGTACGATTGTGTTCGCCAAGCGATTCAGACTCCCGCATGTCCCAATCTGTTTTTTGCTTTGGCAACACTGCCTGACCATTCGCGACAGTTGGCACGGTCTGTGGAGTTCGAATTGGCAAATGTCGAAAAACTGCTTCCATTTTTGGAAGATGCGGAGAACCTTCGATGGGAGCCATCGCGATGGAAGGAGGAATGGCGGGCGGCCTTGGAAGGCATTCGGGCGTCAAGGCCGAATGAAGCCAAACCCAATGAAGCGGTTGAGGTACTGCGAATGCAAATTCAATGGGCATTGTCGTCGAATGGCGGGCAAGCCAAACGGTATCTGATCGAAGATGGTGAAGATCCTAAAGCGGTGGAGCAGATGTGTGAGGAACAGGCCATCGCGATTCACACGGCTCGTGAACTGAAAACGGCACGTGCACTGGTTTCGACACCGTTTTTTCTGTCAGCTTACCCCGGAGCTATCCTCCAAAGGGAAAACGAGAAACTTCTGGCTAAAGGGTTGCATGAGCCAAGGAGTTCTATTTCTCGTATTTTACTTGAACAACTAGCTCCGGCTTGCACGCGTATTCACAATGCACAAAATGTTAACGTCGCGACTCAAAACCACCTTATGACGTTGGAGTTGATTCGAGATTTCGCGGCGACGAACCAAGGGCGATTGCCCAGGTCATTAGACGAAATTCAAAAGCTGCCATTGATTTTGGACCCATTTACGAATGGTCCGTTGATTTATGAAATCAAGACCGATGCCCAGGGCGAGTATGCCGAGTTAGCATTTGCTGGACCGGATTATTTGCCCGAGTCCCAACGTGTCTTCCGCCTGCGGATACAGTAGACATCAGACGGTTGTGATCCTAATTAAATCATGACCACCGTCTTTCCGAGTTCATTCTTTCAGGAGTCAATATGTTGCGGATTCAATCTTATTTAATGACGTTCGCTGTCGTTTTAATTTTCTTGTCCTCTGCGGCGTGCTATTGCTTGCCGCCACAAGTGCAAGACAACTCTGATAATCCAGTAGAAGCCATCGCACACTTCATGTCTGAGAGGACTGAGTTGGTCGCTTGGATTGACATGCAGCAGATTCAAGACGACGAACTGGCCACTGCCTGTCGATTGATGGGCCCTGTCGTGGGGGTGTCCACCGAATCGAACGCTTTCGAGGCAATTCAGTCAGTTCGAGCATCGCTTGCGCCGTTTTCGATCCCGCGATTTTACATTCTGGCAGACGGTGACTTGTTTATGGGCGTGAGCAGCGCTTTCATTGCCGTGATTCCTTGTGAGGACCCGGAGCAAGTGGTTGTGGCCTTGAGGCAGAATATTGAGATGCAGAAGCTGCCGTTGGTCATGAGCTCGAACGCCAATGAGGTATTGATCGTAGCAGAGGAAAAGGCGCTGAAGCGTTGGGGAAGAGTTGAGGCGGGTAGGCCGACAGCGGCCATGCTAGAGGGGTTGAAGTCTTGCCGGGGAGCTCACGGGTTGGTCTGTGCTCCGTCGCCCGGTCTGCTGGAGATGTTGCCTAACATGGCGCGTATCGATTATCCGGCCCAAGAACAACTTTTCGAAGCCGTGCCTCAATTCAGCCGTTTGGTGTTGTTTCACGATTTGACATCGCGGCTGCCGGTGTTTCAATTGGTGTTCAGGGAATCGGAACAGGCCGAGATGTTTGCCGAGGCTGCAAATGAAATTTCCAAGGTCGAACTGAGATTAAGTGAAGTTCCAGAAATGCTGGTGGCTCAAGATGCAGTGGTGACGATACCCGAAACTGCGATGAAAGGTTTGATTTCCAAAATCTTGGAACACGTGGGGCAGTCAGTACAACGCGTGACGACGAGGAATAGCTTGAGGCAGCTTATTTTGGCGAGCCATAATTTTCATGACGCCTATAAATCATTACCGCCCCAAGCCTTGGCCAACAAAGAGGGCCAGAAGTTGCATAGTTGGCGAGTGATGATCCTCCCGTATCTTGATCAACAAGAATTATATGATCAATTTAAATTGGATGAAGCTTGGGATAGTCCGCACAACATTCAATTGGTCGAGAAAATGCCAGCGATCTTTGTTTCTCCTGATGGCAAAATTCCAGAGCAGCAAAAGCAAGGGCTAACGCGATATTTAGGGATCGTAATGCATGGCTCGATTATGGGCCGGCCCGGGTTGCCTGTTTCTTTAGGTGAGATCTACGACGGCACCAGCAATACAGTTTTGTTCGTTGAAGCCAGCCCTGCACGAGCCGTGATTTGGACGAAGCCTGAGGATTTGTCGGTCGACGTCGAGAATCCCTTGGCAGGAATTCTGGAGGAGGGACAAACAGTTTGGATTGCAGCCATGGCAGATGGATCAACTCATATGATTCCAGCGGCGATTCGCAAGGATGTCGTGAACGCGTTGTTCAATTTTAATGGAGGCGAAATGATTGAACGACCATTGAAGTTAGATCAGTAGCGAATCCATGGATCGACGATGACAAACGAAATTGGGGTTCAATCTCCGGCGACCAAAGACAACGCTATCATGAGCTAGGATATGTCCCAAAATAATTTCCGCGTTTGGGTTGTCGGCGGTGAAGGTATTGAAGGCTGTTGCTGGTCTTTTAAGCCCAGCGAGATGCCTGGTCCGATTTCGAATTTTTTTTCATGACGCCAACATTGAGGCGAGCAGTTCGAATCTAGAACGTCGCTGGCACCCCTTCAGGGTGCAATGTCGGTGGGAACAACTATCCGGTGGTGTCGCTGCGCTCAACCACCGGCTAATATCTGTTAACCCCTATCGGGGTAAATCGAGACGTTCTTTCAGAATAATTGTTAAGGAGCAGTCCCATAACATCATCCAGTTTATTAAATTAGCAGGAACTTATTTCCGGACATTTACTTAGCGCGAACCGAGCTGCAGGCTGGGGCTCTCTTATTTGGGGATGATAGGGGAGAGCAAAGACAGTGTGACGCCTTCTTTGGCCCAACGTATCGAGTGCTTTGCTCGTTTGATTCATTGAGCATTTTGAATTTGGTTTTATAAAAGTAGATCGCATTGAATTCGACACCGGTAATTGAAATCGAAGGGGACCTGGGTGAAGGTGGCGGGCAAATCGTGAGGTCCTCGTTGGCCCTGGCGCTGGTTACAGGTCGCCCCGTTGCCCTGTCGCGAATTCGTGCGGGGCGTAGCAAGCCGGGTCTGCTGCGTCAGCATTTAACAGCGGTCCAGGCGGCGATCCAAGTTGGCATGGCACAAGCGGAGGGGGCAGAGATGGGGTCGCGGAACCTGGTCTTTTGTCCCGGGGGACTGCAGGCGGGCAGGTTTCATTTTGATATTGGCAGCGCTGGCAGTACGACGTTGGTTTTACAAACGATCTTGCCCGCCCTGTTGATGGCCGACGGGGAATCGCAAGTGATTTTGGAGGGAGGAACCCACAATCCGTTGGCGCCGACTTTTGAATTTTTGAATCGCGCCTTTTTGCCGTTGCTCAATCGATTGGGACCGAAAGTCACTGCACATTTGGTGCGGCATGGTTTTTATCCGGCCGGTGGGGGGCGGATTGAGATGGAGGTTTGTCCCTCTCCGTTGCGGGGATTTGATTTACTCGATCGAGGTGAATTGAAGGCGCGGTTGGGTCGTGCGGTGGTGTCACAAATTCCTCAGCATGTCGCGGAACGGGAGGCCGATGTTTTACGCAGAAGATTGTCGCTGCAGCCCCATGAAGTGACTGCCGACGTGGTGACCAGCCCGGGGCCAGGGAACGTCGTTTCTGTTGAATACGAATATGCCAACGTGACGGAAGTGGTCACTGAGTTTGGACGGATTGGTGTTTCGGCAGAGCGTGTGGCCGCCAATGCGGTGCGCTCCATGCGGACCTACCTGCGTGGCTCGTGGGCGCTGGGAGAATACCTGGCAGATCAATGGATGTTGCCTTTGGCATTGGCGGTGGCTAGGGGTAATCAGGCATGGTCCTTCAGCACCGGTCCGTTGAGTTCTCATGGGACGACTCACTTCGAAATCATCAAACGGTTTCTGCCCGTGAATACAGAGGTAGTTTCAGGCCCGGAAAACACGTGCCAAGTCACAATCTCACCTGGCTAACCCCAATTCAAACATCCATTTGGATTCCGTGTTTTAGAAGTTTCCAGCATGTGTTGTATCTTTCCGGCCATTTGTTGAAGGTGGTTGAGACCGGCAAAACGCTATGGGTTGGAAATTATCCAGGTACGCCTTCTTTCGATTTATCGAGGCTGGGTGCATCCATGAATTTGAATTTGTGGGTATATTGCCAAAGTCGAGCAGTGGCTAAAAAGGGGCTGCGAGTGTTCGCTGATCCCTTGGCAACGTGAGCATTGCTATCGGGGAGGCGTGTATTGGCATACATGGCGAACGATAAGATTGAATCCGGGGTATTGGGATGTACGGGACTCGTGCTGGCTGGTAGGCGCCCTGGGAGATTTGGGCTTGTTCCGCCATATAGAGAATTTGGTTCTGAAGTTTTACAGGATTTGACAAATTAAATGTTGATGAAATTCGAGCAGCGTTTGGAGTCCGTATTTCGATTAAACCGATTGGATGATTTACCTGCCGATACGGGTAAGAAGTCGGAGTCAGGTTTGGTTCAAGACTGGCTTGCGGCCATTGTGGTCAGTAGTGTCACGATACCCATGTGCTTGGGCATTGCGACTCTATCTGGCGTTACGCCCAGTGCGGGATTGATCGCTGGGATTATTGGCGGCGTGGTGGTGGGTCTGTTGAGTGGATCTCAGACCAGTATTACGGGTCCCTCGGCCGGTTTGACATTTGTGGTCGCGCTTTTGGTCACTTCGATAGGTTCGTTTGAGGGATTTCTGTTAGCCGTATTGCTGGCGGGATTCATTCAACTGGGTTTCGCGACG
>JBGSIY010000389.1:0-3623 GCA_041742275.1 Pirellulaceae bacterium
AAACTCAGACTCAAATCAACTCTATCAATACTCAGAAACAGGGAACGTGTCGGGTTCTTAGCTATACCGAGTCGCCGCCCCAAATGGCGATTGAGTGCTCCATCGGTTTGCAGACCACGACGTGTGAGATTGAATTCGAAGGTGAAGACGAGTTGCGGATGGTGCCCCCGAACATGGCAGGAACGACCCGAAAGATGGCGTTTCGGCGAAGCAGGTAAGTTATTCAAAGCAGGCTGGAAAGGACGACCTCTCGGGGAATCGATCAAGGGGCGGCTGGGGGGAAGTCGATAAAACATCTGAAAGACGATGTGGATTGACCCGTTGAACAAAAGGGATGTTTTCAATGAGAGCTCTAGGTTTTTGGATGGTCGCGTGTTTGGTGGGTGGCAGTTATTGGGGGAGTGCTCCCGCGAATATTCAGGCTCAACTGGTTCAGGCCAATCCGCCTGCCGCCGCCGCAGTGACGTTCGAATTGAAAGGCGTTTGGGCCGGTGTGGCTTATTTGGACGAGGATAAGCTCAAAGCCAAATTCGATCTGCTGCAAACGCCCGAAGAAAAGGAAGCTTTCATTCGCAAGGGCGAAGCCTTTTTATCGGCCGTGGCTGCGTTTCGTTTCACAGCCGACGGCCAATTCGAAAGTGACATTGAATTGTTGAACATTAGCGGCGAGATTGAGCGAGCTGCTGCTCAAGGCCGTTACCGAGTGGTCGAAAGCCAAGGTCCGAAGTTTATGGTTGAGTTCATCGAAATTGTAGCGGATGGCAAAAGCGAAAAAGAGCAAAAGCTGTTGCAGTTTTACGAAGATGGCCAACACTTGGCGATTCTTGTTCCCGCCCCCGAAGAATTTAAAGACTGCAACCCGTTGATGATCTTTCAACGGGTCCCTGAGCAGCAGTTGGCCGCCGGCGAAATCATTGCCCAAGAGCAGGCCAAAGGTCAAATCAAATAGGCTCTAAGTAGTGTGGCCGTCGATCACGGATGTTCGCGCTCGTTCAACGCCTCTGATGTGAGTGCCCCGCAGTCGCGACTGCGGGGGCTCACAGTTTGATGAACCAAGTCCTGAGGGAACCCAACCCCTTAATGTCACCTACGGCAGCCGGTTCGAATTGAAAACGTGTCCCCAGGGCACGCTTGGTTTCATCAGAAATATGGATACGCCCAATTTGGCCGTGCGATTCGAGTCTTGAGGCTAGATTGACCGTGGGAGCCCAAACGTCATAGGCATACTTGGCTTTCCCGATCACTCCGGCGGTGATTGGCCCGGTAGCAATGCCAATGCGAATTTTGAGGTCAACGTTCTGTTCAGACGAGATCTCCTCAATGGCCTGCATCATCGCCACAGCGAGTTGGGTGATCATAAAGGCATGATCTTCATGGGGTTCGGGGATGCCGGAGACGGCCATGTACGCGTCCCCCATGGTCTTGATTTTCTCCGTTTTCAAATCCAGTGTGAGCGCGTCGAAACGGCAAAAAATTTCGTTCAGTAATTGAACCATGGCGCTCGGAGGCATACTGTTGAACTTGGGGGTGAAACCGACCAGGTCGGCAAACAGCACGCTGGCTTCATCGAATCGATCGGCGATCGGGGCCTCGGGGTTCGACTTGAGACGCAGGGCAATTTTATCGGGTAACATATTTCGCAGTAAACTTTCAGAACGCTCTTCCGCCTCCGCTGCCACTCGAAACGCATACCAGACGACCGCTGCGACCAGCAGCATGATTGATCCTGCCGAGAGAGTGTACAAGTATGAAAGGAGTAGGGGACCATTCAGGATGGGAATGGAAGCAGTCGGGAACTGAAACCAGACCAATACGTGCAAGGTCAAGCCCATGGCTAGTACCGAGAGAAGCCACGTCATACGCTCGGTACCGAACAGCACAAATACAACTGCCGATGCTCCCAAATAATTGAGTTGAATTCCGGATTCTCTGCCGACGATCGAAACGAAGTAATACAACGAAGCGAAGGCGATCGTCGTGAAGGCTAGGGGGGCCGCGAAATCTCCCCAGCGGTGCCACAGCGGCATCGAACAGTACAGCAAGGCACAAATGCAGTTCACATAAACAAGCGAACTGAGCCCCGAGAAATCGTAAATGGCAAACGTAGCGGCATACGAGAGGCTGGAAATTACCGCCAAATAACCCGTAAGGTTATTGATCGCCAATCGTCGCCGTGTCGCACGAGGGTAGCCGCTAATTCCAGCGCGCAACAAACGGTCAGCCAGCAAGAATCGGGGTTCTGTTAATTTCGCAGCAAAGATTTCGTCGAACTGATGCATGGAAACCTAGGTTGGGGATCAAGCGTGAGCCCCTTAAATGTGAACAAAGTTGGTCGAAGCGATATTGGCAGATCGAGCCTAACGGCCTTGGGCACTCCTTTTTCTAGAAGCCGGCTGCCGTCTCAATCTGACATGTGCGAATTATAAACGTTTCGAAATTGTCATGTGGGCTGGCGAATTTTTATGTCACGGCAGTTCTCTGACGTGCAGCTGGGCGGGAAGTTTGCTAGACTGCAAGCTGCAGTGTTGCTCCTGGAAAACATGAAGTCGCGATGAAACACTGGAAACGCTTCTAAGAACCTATCCCAGAACCTATTGGCCGTGGAGCACTAGCCCCCGGTTGATTTCGTCGAACCGGACGCTATCGCGTTTCGGCTGATGATTCCGATCCGTTTTGGGATAGGCTCTAGGTCCGAATCCTGCGAAGAAAACCGGACACCAATTCGTTGCGATCACCTGAGAGTCGGGCTTGCTCTAAAATCGAAGTGGAACATTGCGGGTACGCGGCATTAAAGAACAAATATGGCGGAGTTCTATTTCGACGATCGAAGCATGTGAACATCGATCAATCAGAAGAGCGATGAATCGGGAAGGGAATGGTTGGTGATGAGTGACGAACGGATCCCTGCAGGTGCGATGTTCAAGAGTTTTTTGGTCGTGGCTGGCGGCGCCTTTTTTATTTTTATGGCTTTTGGCGGGATTTTTTGGTTGTTGGCCCGTCAGTTTTATCCGGAAACATTAGAGGTGTTGACGACGCAACGCCTGACGGTCCAGGAAATGCTGGAGGGAGAAAAAGCAATCCCCGACGGGTTGTTGTGGGGGACGATCGGATTGGTGTCGCTCATCTGTTTTGGGGTAGGATGGGGAGTGGCTCGCATGGTTCCCTTTGCCCGCGAGGCACATGCCTTTTTTTTGGCGGTTGTCCTCTTGGTGGTTCAGGCTCAGAATCTGTTTGGTCATGACGGGGCCAGGAGTATGCCCCTATTGGTCTCGCTGATTGCCTTTCCCGCTGCCGTGTTGCTGGGGGCTCGCAGGGTGACGGGTGCTCAGGCCACCCAACCGTCGGGAAATGATTCTTAGAACGTGCTGCCTTGCGAGACTGCGAGAAATCTCGCGTAGCCGACATTGTCGCTCGGTTCTCCGAACCGTGAGCGTTTTGGGTCTTTTAAATTTTTAAGGTTTCACTATCCCTCGATCAGAAGTAATCAACGGTGTGCTCGCAATCAGCTTGGGAAGCTGAGCGACATTGTCGCTCGGTTCTCCGAACCGTGAGCGTTTTGGGTCTTTTAAATTTTTAAGGTTTCACTATCCCTCGATCAGAAGTAATCAACGGTGTGCTCGCAA
>JBGSIY010000390.1:0-6712 GCA_041742275.1 Pirellulaceae bacterium
GTTTCGATCGCACCACCAGATCCTGTCTTTGGACTGGCCGACCGATTTCGTCACGACCCGCGACCTGGAAAGATCAACCTTACGGTCGGAGCCTATCAAAACGCCGCGGGGATAACCCCTGTTTTGGACTGTGTTAAACAAGCCGAAACCAAACTGCTGCGAGACGAAAAGACCAAAAATTATTTGCCCATCGACGGCTCGGCTTCCTTGAACAAACAAATCGCTCGTTTGGTTTTTGGCGATTCTCATGCCGTCTTCCTTGAATCACGTTACGCGACAGCCCATACGCCGGGAGGGACCGCAGCCCTCCGTATCGCCGCTGATCTGTTGAAACATCATTGTGGCACAACAAAAATTTGGAATTGCGATCCGACATGGGCGAACCACCCTCAGATTTTTTCTGCGGCCGGTTTGAAGATTGAAAAGTATCCTTATTTGACCTCGTGCGGCAAAGCCTTGAATTTTGAAGGCATCATCGCGGCGCTGGCTCAAGCTCAACCCATGGACGCCGTTCTGCTTCATACCGTTTGTCACAACCCGACGGGTTTTGATTTTGACCGGGATCAATGGCTGAAAATCTTTGCTCTTTTGGAAGAACGCGAGTTGATCCCTCTTTTCGACTTCGCCTATCAAGGTTTTGGGGTCGACGTACAAACCGATGCTTGGCCCGTGCGTGAATACTTATCTCGAGGCCACGAGGCGCTGATTTGTACTTCGTTCTCCAAGAGTTTAGGTCTCTACGGCGAAAGAACGGGCGCCATCACCGCCATTGTGGCCGACCAAAAATCTCAGGCGGCCGTGTTAAGCCAAATCAAATCGATCATTCGCACTTTGTACTCCACCCCTCCCCTGCATGGTGGCGCGATCGTCGATGCCATTTTGCATGATGTCAACCTCTATTCACTTTGGTTGCAGGAACTGGAGGAAATGCGGAACCGGATTCAAGAAGTCCGGTTGCAATTCGTGGCGAAACTGAAGGAACTGGCGCCGCAGGCTGATTTCTCGTTTGTCGGTCGCCAAAACGGTATGTTCAGCTTTTCCGGACTCAGTCGCGAGCAAGTGGTGCGGTTGCGGGAAGAGAACGCCATCTACGCCGTGGAAAGCGGCCGAATCAATGTGGCCGGAATCAACGACAGCAATTTGGAGCAGCTTTGTCAATGTATAGTAGATGTACTGTAATCGCTCGCAGAGTTGTTGGCCGTCAGGCTTTGCTAGCATCGAGAGCGAAGTTGTCAGACCGCTGTTGATCCTGTAAAAGCCCACAGTTCCATCGGTCGATTCGTTGTTCGCTAGGAAGTCTTCGTAGCGGTTTGGGCCGAAGCATGATGAACTGGTAGTCAAATGACCGGGGATGCCGCCAATAAACCGCTGCGATTGAGGGTGCGACAGGACCTGATTGAACAAAGCCACGTTTATCAGGGGCGGGCTTCGGTGGTGGTGAAAGACCCCGTTGCCCTGAAGTACTTTAGGTTTGAACCCGAAGAGTTTGCGATCTTAAATATGCTCGATGGTGCCACCAGTGCTTTGGCCATCAAGCGACGTTTCGAACGCGACTTCGCACCTCAGCGATTGACGATAGCCGAATTGCATCAATTCGTAGGGATGATGCACCGCAGTGGGTTGTTGATTTCGGACAGTCCCGGGCAAGGCGTCGAGCTGTGGAAGCGTCAAAAAAAACGAGAGGGGCAAACACGCAAACAGACCGTGATGAACGTCCTCGCCTTTCGCTTCCGAGGCTTTGATCCCGATGCCATTTTAACGAGGCTCAACGCTTGGGTCGGCGGATTTTTTTCACTTCCCGCTTTGGCTTTGGCTCTGGCTTTGATCGTCGCCGCTCTGAGTTTGCTTACGACTCATTTCGAATTGTTTCAATCCAAGTTGCCTCATTTCCAAGATTTCTTCGCCGGAAAAAACTGGTTCTTATTGGCCTTGGTCTTGGGCGTCACCAAAGTTTTCCATGAGTTCGGACACGGCCTCGCCTGCAAACGCTTTGGTGGCCAATGTCATGAAATGGGCGTGATGCTGCTCGTATTCACGCCCTGTTTGTATTGCAACGTCAGCGATAGCTGGATGTTGCCCAGCAAGTGGAAGCGGATCGCGGTCTCAGCTGCGGGGATGTACGTCGAATTGGTTTTGGCTTCGCTGGCAACATTTGTGTGGTGGTACAGCGAACCCGGATTGGTTAACCAGCTGGCATTGAACGTCATGTTTGTTTGCTCTGTGACGACGTTGCTATTTAACGCCAATCCCTTGATGCGCTACGATGGTTATTACATCCTCAGCGACTTGGTTGAGATTCCCAATCTGCGGCAGAAAGCCACGACGCTGGTGAATGCGACTGTAACGAATTGGTTGTTCGGGATTCAGGGACGGCCAGATCCGTTTTTGCCCACCCGCCGTCGCTGGTTGTTTATTTTGTTTAGTGTGGCTTCCGTCATTTACCGCTGGGTAATTACGTTTTCAATTTTTTGGTTTCTGTACAAGGTATTGGAGCCCTATGGTTTTAAGGTCGTCGGCCAATTCTTGGCGTTAGTCTCGATATTTGGTTTAGTCATCGGCCCTGTGGTGGCAATCAAAAAGTTTTTTTCAGTTCCTGGGAGATGGGCAACCGTGAATCGAACCCGATTGGCAATCAGTACTATGGTGTTTTTGGGAGTCGTGGGAGGGGTTCTCTACATCCCCTTGCCCCACTATGTGAACTGCGGATGTTTTCTGCAACCCGCTCAAACCGGCGCCGTGTATGTTTCCGTTTCCGGAGTCATTCAAGAGATTCACGTCATGCCTGGAGAGCGAGTCGTGACCGGTCAACCGTTGTTGACGCTGTCCAGTCCCGATTTAAATTACCGTGTGCAAACGATTGACCGAGAATTGAAGTTGGCCAAGGTCAGTTATGATTCAATTAGTTATGCCTCGAAGTTTGATGATGACTCGGCCCGAGACGTCAAACCGGCCTTGGCGACACTGGAAGCCGCTCGCAATAACCTGTTGCAACGTCAACGCGACCTGGAAAAATTAATTATTCGGGCTCCCTGCTCGGGTGTCTTTCTCCCGGCTCCTCCCCGTGCGAGGAAACCGGAGACCGCCGGGCGTTTGGCCCAATGGTCCGGTCTGGCCGTGGATTCGAAAAATATCGGTGCCACCCTTGAACGCCAAACCCTCTTGGGACAAGTCATTGAAGATCAATCCGAAATGCAGGCCGTGTTGACCGTCGACCAAAAAGACATTGAATTCATTTCCCCCGAGCAAAACGTCAAGATATGGATTCGGCAACTGCCTGGAGAAACGTTTCAATCGCAAGTCAAATTGATCTCCCCAACAAAAATGCAGGTGGTCCCCAAGCAACTGGCAAGCCGTTTTGGCGGAGATTTGGTGACTCAACAAGACGCTGATGGAAACGATCAGCCTGCCAGTGCGACCTACGAAGTGAGCGTGCCGTTGAAAGTCGCATCGACACAAGTGCTGGATGGAGCGACGGGAATCGCCAAAGTGCATGTGGGATCACAAACGATCGGTTATCGGCTCTGGCGTTTATTATGCCAGACCTTTCGTTTCGAGCTTTGAACCGCCTCAGATACCTCGATTATTTTCGTGAACCACTCACGAACGTATTTAAAGCAATATTCTTAAAAACATTTTAAAAAAATCATCCACCACGCGCACTCGCATATTTTCAGCGATCTCGGGTGTAATTTTTTTACGCAGTACGACGAAAAAAAGTTTTCAACTAATCCGCCCCTTTTGTTTTCATTTGCTCGTTTAGTAACCATAATAAAGGTAACGTCAGTCCTCAGGGACACGAACGAGTTTTGGAAACGAAAGGTAATGACCGAAATGTGGATGGAAAATTTTTTATGTATTTCTCCTGGGCGATTGAGAGTCTGGGGCTTGTTTGTCATATGTTGCCTGCCATCGTCGTTGATGGCACAGCAGGATGACTCGCAAACGATCCAAATGGCCAAGGCCTGTGCGTTATCTCCTGACGGCCAGAAAATGGCGTTTTCATGGCGCAGCGATCTTTGGTTGGCCGATACTGCAGGTGGCGAGGTCACGCGGTTGACAGATGCCCCCGGAGACGACTCCCAACCGGCTTTCTCGCCTGATGGCACCCAACTCGCGTTTGTCAGCAATCGCGATGGGACGGCTCAAGTTTACACCATGACGATTGCTGATCGGTTGTCTGAACCGCAACAAATTACCTTTCATTCCGAAGGCTGCCAATTAGAGGAATGGACTGCCGAAGGACAACTGTTGATCAACGCCCAGCGAGATCATTTTTGGCGCCATGCCGAAAGATTGTTTGTAATCGATGCCACTCCCAAACCCTTCGAAGAAATATTATTCGACGCTGCGGCTTCCAATGGACGCCTTTCTCCCGACGGGAAAAAAGTTCTCTATACTCGGGAGGGTCCACAGTGGTGGAGAAAAGGCTACCGCGGAAGTCAAGCGTCTCAGATCTGGCTTTATGACATGGATGCCGCGACACACACCCAAGTCGTGGACGATGAAACGGGTGCCCTTTATCCACTCTGGAATGTAGACGGTTCCGGGTTCTATTTCGTAAGTGGCCGAGACGGAACCTTCAACCTCTATCAATCCGATTTTGCGGGTAACGTAAGCCAATTGACTTCCAGCAGTGACGATTCCGTGCTGTTCCCCGCGATCTCGCGTGACGGTTCTACCATCGTCTACAGACAGCTTTTTGATACCTACAAATTGGACGTGACCAAAAAAGGTGCCAAACCAAAAAAGGTTTCCTTGCGGACGGCAGGTGATTTTTATGCGGCAAAATCGGTGCGTGATAAATTGAGCTCCGCCTCCGAAGTCGCGTTCTCCGAAGACGGCCTGGAAGTCGCCTTCATTGCCGGCGGCGATCTCTGGGTCATGGACACGACACTTCGCGAACCAATCCAAATCACGCATACACCTGAGCAGGAATCGTCACCCATTTTTGGTCCCCAAGGCAACAGTATTTTATTCATCAGTGACAGCGAAGATCAATCGGACATTTGGAGCGCGACACGCGGTGATGAAGAACAATACTGGTGGCAAAACTCTTCATTTAACCTTCAGAAAATTACGGATGACTCCGACATCGAGGGGAGTTTGTTGCTGTCTCCTACGGCCGAACGAGTCGCCTTCACCAAAGGAACTGGGGAATTATGGACAATGGATCCAGATGGGAAAAATCCGAGACGATTGCTCCAATCCTGGAATATCGGCTCGTTCGATTGGTCGCCAGACGGCAAATGGATAACCTACGCTCAGCAAGACGCCGAGTTCAATTCTGATATTTGGGTTGTCCCAGTGGATTTGTCGATAGCGCCCGTCAATATCTCGATGCATCCTGACAACGAAAGCAGTCCGACATGGTCTCCCGACGGAAAAACAATCGCTTTTACAGGTCGCAGATTCGGCGATCAAACGGATATCTTTTTTGTCTATCTCACCAAAACCGAAGATGAGCTGACAACTCGCGATCGCACGCTCGAAGAGGCGATCGAGAAAATGAAAAAGAATCGAAAAAAACAAGCGTCACCAGGGGAAGAAAAAAGCATCGAGGTCACATCGGACGATCCTCCTAAACCTGAAAAGTCAGGTAAGGCCATGGAAACACCCGAGTCAAAAGTGTCAGAGGATGAGGCTAAAAATACGGCGGACGACGCCTCCAAAGATGAAAAAGCAGATAAAGATAAAAAACCAGCCGAAGTCAAAATTGATTTCGATCGAATCGGCGATCGGATTCGTCAAATTTCCATTCCCGACTCCTCGGCTTTCAATTTGTTTTGGTCTTTCGATTCGAAAAAGTTGGCTTTCACCGCTACGGTCAATGGAAAACGCGGTCTTTATACCGTCGAATTCCCGGAAAAAATGCAACCCACGCTGTTGTCAGCCACGGTAGGCAGCAACCCGCGATGGCTGAAAACCGGAAACCAGATTGTTTGGTTGGTGGGCGGAACTCCCAGTAGCCTGTCCAACAATGGTGCCAAGACCGATAGTTATTCGTTCTCGGTTCTGCACGAATATGAGATCGCCGCCAAATACGCGACCGCTTTCGACCTCTGTTGGCGCGAGATGCGCGATACGTTTTACGACGGAAACATGAACAACTTGAACTGGAACCAAATTCGCCGCAAATACAAGACGATGGCTCAAGCGGCTCCGGACCTCGCGACCTTTGCCGATGTCGTGAACCTCATGTTGGGAGAACTCAATGCCTCCCATATGGGATTCCGTGCCTCGGGAGGGGATGATCGTCCCAGTCCCGCATGGCGAGAACTTACGGCCCATTTTGGCACGCGATTCAATCGAGATTTTCAGGGACCGGGTTGGCAGGTTCGCGATGTTATTTTCAATAGCCCCGCCGATCAAATTCGCAGCCGTATCGAGCCCAACGAAATTATCGTGTCGGTCAACGGCAAAGACGTGGACCCCGCCATGGAGCTGACTCAAATTCTCAATGGTCGCTTGGATCGTGACTGGATCTTGGAGGTCCAAGGCGTAGATGGAGAACTGCGAGAAGTGACGATTCGCCCGATCACTTACGGTGCCGCTCGAGGACTCTTGTATGAGCATTGGGTCCGCGCGAATCGGGCCGCGGTTGACAAAATGTCCAATGGCACCCTGGGTTATATGCATATCCAAGGTATGAATATGCCCAGCTTCTATCGCTTCGAACGAGAACTCTACGAGGTCGGTAACGGCAAAGACGGGA
>JBGSIY010000391.1:0-1691 GCA_041742275.1 Pirellulaceae bacterium
AGTTCTCACGGCGATTCAATCAGTTAAACTGCGTCCCACCGATCCCAAATACTTTCGCGATGTCCTAGAACTCGGCTACCGCCTGGGCAAGAACGGTGGAGATCAGGCCGCCCAAGTTCTAAAACTATGGACCCAAGAAAACCTAACTCCCAATTCAAATGGCTGGGAAGGCCAATTAGACGCCTGGAGCGATTGGTTCCGCGCTCGCTGGCCCGATCAAACCCCCGTCTCCAAACCCGACCCCAAACAGAATCCCCAGCTAATGCACCTGACAAAATTTCAAAAAGCGATTGATACCGAAATTTTGGCTGGAAATGCAGAAAACGGACGTTTGGTGTTTACCAAAGCCGAATGTGCCAAGTGCCATCGGTTTGGAACCACGGGCGATTCATCTGGGCCCGACCTGACGACACTTTCCGGCCGGTTCTCCAAACGCGAAACGCTGGAATCCATTGTCGATCCATCCAAAAACGTTTCCGACCAATACCGCAACACGCTCGTGGTTAACGATCAAGGCGTCACGTTTACCGGCCTGAAAGTCGAAAATGGTGACGGCAGTATCTCACTCATTCAATCCGATGCATCCCGGATTCGGTTGGCTAAGTCCGAAATTGCGGAATCGCGCGAGATCCTGACCTCGCCGATGCCCGCCGGTTTGCTGGACCAGCTGTCGCAACAGGAGGTGGCAGACCTGTTCGCGTTCTTGTACCCGGAATCCACTGGACGACAGGCGACAACGCCGTCGACTGTCAAATAGTATAAAAGTGGGGCAGGGCGTCAATAAAATGCCTGGCCTTTTATTTCACCTTTTGTAGTTCAACGACACCACGCATGAATGACCAATCCGCCAATTTGGGGCAACTTCGCGAAATCGTGCGACAATTTGTTCACGAACGAGAATGGCAGAAGTTCCATGCGCCCAAAAACATCGCCATGGCCCTGTCGATCGAGGCGGCCGAACTCATGGAACATTTCCAATGGATCGATACGGACAGCAGTCGCCGAGAGGCCCTGACCAACGAACAAATCGCTGCGATCGGTGAGGAGATATCCGATGTCTTTACCTACTGCCTAGCGATTGCCAATGAACTAGGCTTGGACTTGACCGAGACGTTCGAAAAAAAAATGATCAAGAACCGTCTCAAATATCCCGTAGCCGATTTCCGCGGCAAATTTTAGGCCACAGAAAAAGGGCGACTCATGTCGCCAACTGAATTCCACTGCCCCCTGGACCATCGAGCTCCGAAGATTTCCCGTCCAAAACTGCTGATTGCATCAAAAACAATCATTCAAAATATCACCGCGTCAATCGCATCCGTTTCCACAACAGAAGTGCCCCGAACGCGCCCACTAAAATCCCCGCAAACCCCAACCAAATGGCCAGCGAACTTTTTGTTGGAAAATTCGGCTCAGGCAATCCGTAATAGCTCAGGTAACACTTTGCCCGATCCAACGTCGACGGTTCCCAGTTAATCGAAAATTTTGATACCGCACGTTGTTCAACATCACTTGCATTCGATATTTCCAACGATTTCTCTTGCCAAATCGGCATGCCTGTTTTCGGGTCGGCTTGATATTTGTAAGAATGTGTCATTGTAGTAATTGAACCGTCCATTGGAACGGTAAACACAATCTCTTGCGGCAAATAATAACTGTCTTTTTGAAATCGGTAGAGAACTCGACTCGCCGCT
>JBGSIY010000392.1:0-2522 GCA_041742275.1 Pirellulaceae bacterium
CCAGCAATCACATAACAATGGTCATATCCAATTGGGTCCGATTTGAGCTGGTCAAAGCGAGAACCGATCGGTTGAAAATCCGCGAAATCAAACGGAGTTCCAGCGGTGTCCTCAATTGGTCCCAAGGGGATGCCTGTAGCATCGACGGGAATGTATTGCGAGGAGTTCAATTTCAGATCGTGCTTGAGGATCGTTCCGCTGCCCGCTAAGTTCCAGTAATTGTGATTCGTCAGGTTGACATGAGTCGCTTTGTCCGTGGTCGCGCGATATTCAATTACCAGCTCATCGGACTGCGTCAGCGTATACGTCACCTTGGCCTGCACAGTGCCTGGATAGGCCTCATCACCATCGTCGCTGGTAAGAGAAAACTCGATAGACGCATCCCCGCCGTTTACAGACGATTTTGCTTTCCACATCCGCTTGTCAAACCCTTTATTTCCCCCATGCAAATGATGAGGAGCGTTGTTTGCGTTTAGCTGATAGTCAACACCATCGATAGAAAACTTGGCATTAGCGATGCGATTGCAATAGCGGCCGACGGTACCATTGAAGTACATCGTACAATTTTCAAATCCAGTAATCCCATCGCAAGTCAAGACAATATTGGCCAACTTGCCGTCTCGATCTGGTGTCTCCAACGAAACCACGGTAGCACCATAGTCGATCATTTTCAGGCAGACCCCGTTGGCGTTGGTGAGCGTGAACAAGGTTACTTTTTCGCCGGATGAGGTTTCGCCATAAGGTGATTCTTCGACGTCCACCATGTTTCGCTCAATTTGGGATAGGGAGAGAGGAGTGCGATCACCAGAATCGCCCACGAGACTGTTTTGACGAACTGTCGTGGTGACGATGCAGCCAACTAAGAAGCTGACAACCAAAACGATTGATTTCATTAATGGTTTCTCATTTCGATTTGTTGAGGATACGAAAATCCGACACCCTCGAAGCGACTGAGACTTTTCATGTCTGGGCTTCGCAATGCCAACGAACTCTCGTTGTTACTGTTGGAAGCATTGTACAGCATTGCTAGCGGTAAACTCAACCCCCGCAGAATGTTCCCGCCGGAGGTAAAGAGATCGATTGTCTGCGTTTCCGGTTTCCCCCCCGCGGAAGCCCCTATAATCGGATTAAACCGCGTACATTTTCCCGGTTTTCACCGAGTTGGCTTGGGCAAAACAGATTTTAATGGCATCGCAAGCCAAATCGCCACCCAATAGTTCCGAGGAAATGCCCTCCTCCAACGTACGCTTTAGCTCACCGATCTCAGCCGCAAAGGCATCGACAGCATCTCCCGTGGGGATTTCCGGACGAACAATATTCCCTTCTCCATCTATTAACTTAACCGGCATCACCTCACCCCCATCGGCAAACAGGGCGAATTCAAACTGGAGCGTGGCCCGTTCTAAATGAATTTCAAATCCATGGGTAAAGGACCGTCCCGGTTGGTGGATCACTCCCATTGTGCTTGAGACAACAAGACCGCGGTTTTCAAACAGGAACGAAGACTGTGCGTATTCCACGGTTCCGTTATCGCGTGTTCGCCCGACACTAAAAACTTCTGTGGGCATTCCAAACAGCAATCGAATCAAATGGGCATCGTGCACGTGCAAATCAATCAACGGACCGCCGACTTTTTCCAAATCGTAGAAGTCGGGGATCCATTGCGGGTTCGAAATCATCCGCTTAAATGTGCCCCCCAGCAATCGCCCGTAACGCCCCGATTGAATTTGTTCGATGGCCCACGCGTACTCCGGAAAAAACGGCAACACATGCCCCACTGACAATTGGACCATTGCGTCTCGACACGCGGCAACCATTTCTTGGGCGTCGCGCACATTCAAAGCCATCGGCTTTTCGCAAAACACATGCTTGCCTTTTTTGGCAGCGGCGATGACCAGGGCCGCATGTTGACTGGGAGGCAAACAGACGTCAATCACATCAATGGAGGGGTCCTCCAACAACGCTTCATGATTCTCATAGACTCGAACGCCTGAGAGATCGACTTGCTCCCCCGGCGGTCCAAAGTTGCCTTGGATCCCCGTCCAATCCCCGGTTCTTTTTTTGGGACTGGAAGAAGCGATCGCGGCGACTTCGATTCCTGCCACTCGTTGGTAACCCAACCAGTGCATCCAGCCCATGAAACCAATACCGGCAATTCCAACTTTGATCATATTACAACTATCTCGACGGAGTTATTTCGCCTCGGCGACTTCTTTTGTCCTCAAATTTTCACCCACGACACCTGGTAAAAATGAGGGTTGTCAGTTCCACGGACGCTATTTTAGCTCGATCCTCAGACTAAATACACTATGGGCCGTAAGCTGGAGGGAATCGAGAACGACTTTGTTCCGGCACTGATTTTCCAACGACAACAGCGACCTTGAGGCAATTTGCCACCGGCGTTTGGGGAGTTTTGTCTGATTCCGTCAATTGATTACTCGCCCGATGTCTACTATTTTTTGCCGGACGTTGAGCGAGTGACGGCAAAACGGCTATAATCAAGAGAACAGCCATGCCTGTTT
>JBGSIY010000393.1:0-6475 GCA_041742275.1 Pirellulaceae bacterium
CGCGCGCCGAATTGCGAACGGCGACAGATGCTGCTTCACGTGCCGGAGCGGAAGCCTTGAGTCGAACTCAGGACGGGCAGGCCGCCATAGAAGCAGCCATATTGGTTGCCGGACTGAACACCGTCGCCGGTCGACCCTTGACAATTACGGCGAGCCAAGTCGAATTAGGAGAAGCTCAATCCCGCAACGGAGAGGTTTTTAATTTTGTAAATGGTGGACAGATCAATGCTGTGCGGGTCACAGGCTCACGGGAATCTGGTAGTCCGGATGGTTCAGTGTCCATGTTGTTTGGACCGTTGTTCGGTGTCACCCAATTTGAACCCGTTCAAACCTCGGTCGCCGCGAGAACAGAGAGAGACATCGCTCTGGTGCTGGATGTTTCCGGTTCGATGCTGTCGGGAGGTCGAATTGAGGGCTTGCGATCGGCCTTGGATGCCTTTTTATTCGAACTCAATCAAACGCCACATCGAGAATCGGTATCGTTGACTGTCTACAGTACGACTTCGCGAAAACGAGTTGATTTAACTACGGATTTAACCGCCATCTCAAACGCTTTTGCCAGGGAAGCTCCCAATGGATTGACGGCCATCGGACTAGGTTTATTGACGGGATTGGATTCGATTCGCAATGACCCCTTAGCGCGGCCGTTCGCACAGAAAAGCATTGTTCTGATGACCGATGGAAATCATAACACGGGGATTTCGCCCGATGTTGTGGCTGCCAGAAACCCAGAGGTCACGGTTCACACCATCACCTTCGGCAGTGGAGCCAACCGGGGTTTGATGCGACGCGTCGCCAGACCATCGGGTGGAGTGGCTTTGCACGCCGAGAATAGTGCTCAACTGGTGGCTGCGTTCCGCGACATCGCCCGGCAGCTGTCTGTGATCCTTATTGAATAAGAATAACTTGTTACGCCCCAAATGGTTTTTTGGCAGCGAGGATGTGAGTGAGCTGAGCGGCGTTTGCCACTGTTTTGCGATCAGCCTCTCTTAAAAAAAACCTAAAATGAACCAAGGCAAACGTCTGATATCTGGTCGAGGCGTCATTGATTAAAAAAATAATTGTAGATTTTAGAAAACGGGTGATTTGTGAGTCGATTTTCAAAAGACAGAGCCAAGGCAACCAGGTTCGCACGAACAGGCGCGACGACGGTTGAGTTCGCAATGTGTCTGCCAATTTTATTTTTATTGGTGGTAGGGTGCTTTGAAATATGTCATGCTTCGATGTTGCAGCATGCCGCGGAAAGCGCCGCATACGAAGGGGCTCGGGCCGGGGTGATCCCCGGGGCGACTCAGGAACGTTGCCAAGACTCGGCGGCATTTGTGCTTCGTTCCATGGGAATTCGAGGTTTTACGGTTCGCACGAACCCCGAATCCATTACCACTTCGGCGCCAACCATCAATGTTGAAGTAAGTGTTCCCTTACGCTCAAACACCATCTTTGCACCCTTCTTTTTCAGCGACCCAATATTTCGGGGGAACTGTGAGCTGGTTAGGGAAATTCTATAGCCCTTCTCAGCTTTAATACACTGCATCGATTTGAAAATATTTAGCCATTGAAGCTCACAATGGCTTTTTTTATGCGCCTTCTGTTGATCAAGGTGGCCAAAAGTAAGTCGAATCGGTTAAAATATAGGATGGTTGTGGTGGTTGAAATTACCAGGTTCAAAGGGCGGTCATCGAATCAAGCTCGCATCTCGAGGTAATTTCATCGGAATGGGGGGGAGCTGCGAGCGGCGCGAGATGTTCAACCGTTTGCGCGCAGCCTGGGCCCATTCGATATTCCAAGTATCTATTCTATTGAGCGATAAAATGAAACGATCACGAATTGGGGCAAGGATTGCAACATTGAGTTCGAGTCTCGTGGTTTGGTTATGCACGCTGGGGTTGTCCTCCGCTTCATTGCTGCAGGGGCAAGATAGTGAATCTCCTAACACAATTTTCTCTACCGAAGATATCGAGTTTTTCGAAACATCGGTGCGTCCTTTATTGGTCGAGCATTGCTGGGACTGCCATAGCGGGGAGGAACAAGAGGGTGGACTACGGTTGGATTACCGCGATGGAATATTGAAAGGGGGCGATAGCGGCCCAGCGATTACATTGGAAGACCATGATGCCAGTTTGCTTCTGGATGTGATTGGCTATGAGGGGGACTATCAAATGCCCCCCGACTCCAAACTTCCTCCCGATAAAATCGCCATCCTAACTGATTGGGTGAAACGCAACGCTCCCTGGCCGCGAGAATCGATTCCCGATGGCGTTGCCGAAGAAGGATTTGACTTAAAAAGTCGGAGGGAAGCGCACTGGTGCTGGAACCCGCCGCGCCTTGTGACCATTCCAGAAACACAAAACCAAGACTGGGCAGCCGATCCAATTGATCGATTTTTGTTGAAGGGATTGGAGACGGCGGGGCTGAAACCTGCCGGCGATGCGGACAAGGCGACATGGCTGCGGCGGTTGGCTTTTGATTTAACAGGACTGCCGCCAACGGTAGCTGAGGTTCAGGCGTTTGTTGATGACACCTCACCTGAGGCTTACTCTCGAGCGATTGATGGATACCTTGCTTCAGAGCGTTTCGGCGAACATTGGGCTCGGCGTTGGATGGACTTAACTCGCTACGCCGAGACCTACGGGCATGAATTTGATTATCCCATTGAGCATGCGTTCCGTTATCGCGATTACCTTATTCGCGCTTTCAATGAGGATGTGCCCTACAACCAATTTGTTCAAGAACACGTCGCGGGTGATCTGCTGACCTCTCCACGACGTCACCCCACGAAGGCTTTCAATGAATCCATTTTGGGGACAGGTTTTTGGTTCCTTGGTGAGGGAACGCATGGACCGGTAGATGTCAAAGGGGATGAAGCGGGCCGGATCGACAATCAAATCGACGTGATGACAAAATCGTTCTTGGGATTAACGGTCAGCTGTGCTCGTTGTCATGACCATAAATTTGATGCCATTTCAACGGATGACTATTATGCCATCTCGGGATTTCTGCAAAGTAGCCGTCGGCAAGTCGCTTATCTGGATCCCGACCTCAAGATTGAAAATGCTTTGCAAACAATTCGTGAACAACGTCAGACGATCGACACACAATTTCGCTCGTGGCGCGAAGGCCTATTGGTCAACGAGGTTGAATTGATTGCCGGTTATTTGGAGTGCGCAACGCGATTGAGATTGGCTTTTACCGAACGCCAATTGAATATCGAAGGGGAATCATTGGAATTGCCTACCGTTCCCAGTGGTCAGATCGAAGTGCAAACGATCGAGGCAAGGGATGATTTTCGTTGGGCCGGAAACCAACAACTATGGTGGCGGGACGGAAAGCCTCAAGACGAACTGTTGCTAAAAATTGACGTGCTGCAAGCCGGAGACTATGAACTGCTCGTCAATTTGACGAAAGCCCCGGATTATGGAATCGTCAGTATTTGGTTGGACGACCACCAGGATCAAGCCAAAACGATTGACGCCTATGCCCCGCAATTGGCCGTGAGCCAAGAGACTTCGCTGGGGCAGTTTGCACTTACGGCCGGGCAACATCTTTTGCATATCAAAATTGAGGGAACGCACAAGCAATCCATCGCCCGTCACATGTTTGGGCTAGATTATTTGGTTCTCAAGTCGGGGAAGACTGATGCAGATCTCGCGAACTATCAACAGCAATCCAAAGATTTTTGTCGTGAGTTCGGCTTGGATGCCGCCGAATTAGAGCGTTGGGTAATCGCGTTGCGTGATGAAGCCATGTTGGCCGACTCGCACCCCTTGTCCGCCTTTCAACAATTGGCGAATGCTCCGCAAGATTCCGACTTGGTAACGACGTTGCAAGCGAAAGCGAAAAAAGCGAGCGAGGCAGCCCCGGAAAATACTGGGGAAAATTCGGTTGTATTTTGTGATTTCTCACCCGAGTCGTTGCAGGGATGGCGGTCCACGGGCTGGGCGTTTGAACCGGAAATATCTCCAACAGGCCGACTCAGCCACGATGGACAGTTGCAACCATCAGGTGTTCTCACCAGTTCGCATTGGGGGACCGGTGTCGCGGGCAGCTTTCGCTCGCCGACATTCGAGTTGACGCATGACATGATTCATTATCGTCTGCGGGGCGAGAACGTTCAGATTCGGTTAGTCATCGACGGATTCATGTTGGATAATTTTAACGCTCTATTATTTAACAACATGACGGTGACGATTCCGGCTTCCAGGGACTATCAATGGTTTAAACAACAGGGCGACATCAAAAATTATCGCGGGCATCAGGCCTATATCGAAATCAACGATCTCGGAAATGGCTGGATTGAATTGGACGAGATTCGTTTTGCAAATTCAACCACACCAAACACTCCATTCCATCCTCTCAATTCACATGTCGTGATGGATTTGAAATCGGGAGAGTTGTCGGCAGTTGCTGAGCGAACTGCTGTTGGTTTGGTGGAAGAACTTGAGCGTGAAATTGAGCACAGCGATACGACCGAAACCCCTTTACTCAACTGGATTCTCAAGAACGATTTGGCGCAAGGATGCTTGCAAGATTCATCTCAAACCGGGCGAAAAACGGAGGGGCACCGGGCAGAAGTTCACGCGTCGGTCACGGTTTCGACTCTGCAGTTGTTGAAAGATCGTTTGGCCGAGGTCGAACAAAAAAGTCGGGAAATCCCCAGCCCGCAATTGGCCATTGCCATGACAGATGGGACTCCTGAAAATGAGCATGTATTTATCCGCGGCAATCACAAGACGCTTGGTCCCGTTGTGCCGCGACGCAGTCTGACGACGCTGATTGAAAATGATCCGGAGCGGTATTCTAATTTAGAAGGTAGCGGACGCCGCGAATTTGCCAAGGAGTTAATCGATCCCGAAAATCCATTGACTTCGCGCGTGATGGTGAATCGTTTGTGGCATCATATGTTTGGTCGAGGAATCGTTGCCTCAACCGACAACTTCGGTGTTTTGGGCGAGGCTCCGACGCATCCTGAATTATTAGATTATTTGGCAATTGAATTTGTAGCCGATGATTGGTCGATCAAACGTATGTTAAAAAGGTTGGCTCTCACTCGAGCTTATCGGCTTTCCAGCTTGGCTGACCCTCGAGCCAAAGAAATCGATCCCGACAATTTGTTGATGCACTCGCATCGAGTTCGTCGATTGTCTGGCGAAGAAATTCGAGATGCCATATTGAAAACCAGTGACAGTTTGGACGACACCATGTACGGGCCATCGGTTCCAGTGCATTTAACGCCCTTCATGCAAGGTCGCGGCAGACCGGGGCGGTCGGGCCCGTTGGATGGTAATGGACGACGAAGTGTCTATCTGGAAATTCGTCGGAATTTCCTGAATCCCATGATGTTGGCTTTTGACACTCCCATCCCGTTTAATGCCCAAGGACGTCGGAATCAGTCCAACGTTCCAGCGCAAGCGTTGATATTGATGAACGATCCCTTTGTGATCGAACAGGCGCAGAAATGGGCCGTGGCAATTCTGGCCGCGGAGGGAGACAGACAATCTCGTATCGAAGCCATGTTACTACGTGCCTTTGGGCGTGCCGGAACAGCAGAAGAAATTGCTGGCTGCCTAGGTTTCCTGGAAACTCAAGCGATCGAGGCTGGCGTTTCGACAGACGACATTGACAACAACCTGGAGTTGTGGGCCGACTTGTGCCACGTCATTTTTAATCTTAAAGCGTTTAGTTTCGTCTATTGATCTCTTTTTGACTCGTCCAACCAAGGCTTTTAGCATTGCGATGGACTTTAATATAAGGCTTTTCGAATGACTCAGCTTTTTCCTTGCGGCCGCATGCGGACATCCCATTCATCGCGACGCGACTGGCTTACCCGTACGGCCTGTGGCTTTGGTGCCGTCGCTCTGGCGGCGCTGTCGCGCGATCGTTGTTTTGCCGGATACCCCAGCGGAAGAGATGATAAATCGCAAACTCCGCAGGGGCCTCATTATCCTCCGAAGGTCCGCCGAGTCGTTTATTTGTATATGGACGGCGGCCCATACCAAGTCGACACTTGGGATACCAAAACATTGTTGGCTAAGGAAAATGGGCAGCCCTTCAAGATGAAAATGGAGCCTACCCCGTTCAACAACAACGGAAACACCCTTGCCAGTCCTTGGAAATTTCAAAACTACGGCGAGTCAGGGACTCCGGTCAGCGATTTGTTTCCGCATATAGGAAAACATGCTGACAAACTTTGCGTGATTCGCTCGATGTATAGTAATTTTTCCGAACACACCAATGCCAACTATTTTTTGCACACGGGCAACGGATTTCAAGGTCGGCCGAGCATGGGGGCTTGGCTCAATTACGGATTAGGCAGCGAGAACCAAAACTTGCCGGGGTTTGTCGTGCTCAACGGCGGCTTGATCCCACCAGGAGGACTGGACTGTTTCAACAGTGGATTTTTACCCGCCACATTTCAGGGCTCCATTTTTAATCCGGGTGATATGCCTTTGGCCAATATCAAACGCCATGAAGCGAC
>JBGSIY010000394.1:0-4603 GCA_041742275.1 Pirellulaceae bacterium
CAGACGGACCAAGCTGATATATCGATTCTGTGCCTGGATTCGACCCGCCCGTTGTCGCCCTGGGAAGCCCGCCATTTAGCCCTGGATTCGGGGAATAGAATCGTGGTCGAAACGAAAATCGACCTAACCGCCGGACGCGACCTGATCCCCCATGCGGTAAAAACCAGCGCTAGTTGCGGAATGGGGATCAATGAACTGTTGAGCCAAGTCATTGAAAAAATCAGTCTGTTAAATCAGAATGAAATGGGTTGCGTTTTAACCACGACCGTGCGTTGCTACGAATCGGTCTGCCGCACTGAGGAAGCGTTGTTGGCCGCAGTTGAGGTTGCCGCCTTGAGATTGGGCGATGAACTGTTGGCCACGGAAGTTCGCATTGCCCTGGACCAAATCGGTCAAATCATCGGGGTGGTACATAACGAAGACATCCTCGATCGACTGTTCAGCCGTTTTTGTATCGGCAAATAGTCGGTGATGCGAATCCACTCTCTCCCTTGTTTAAAAACTCTTTAGCCTTTTATTTAAGAAACATCATGGCTCGTATCTTTTCCGGCACTGCTCGTTCTATTTTTGCTGTGGCTCTTTTGGCTATCCCATTTGCTTTGTCGGCTCAACAAGTGGGTGAACCCGTAGTGGTGATGGTCGCGAGCGATACGAAAATTCGCGACCAGGTCATCGACAAAGTTTATCCCGGTCAGATCCAAAGGATACTTGCCATCGATGGCAACTGGTGTGCTTTGGAAAACATCAAGGGATGGGTTCCCTTTCGCAATGTCATGAACCTGGAACCTGCAAAATTGCAATACGACCAACGCATCGCTCAGAACCCTAGAGATTGGGACGCCTATACGACTCGGGGATTGATCCATTTTGAAATGGATCAGTTGTCAAACGCGTTTACCGATTTGAATACCGCCCTCACGATCCAGCCCAAAAACGCGACGATTTGGAATAACCGTGGGCGCGTCCTCAAGGCCCAAGGAAAATTATCTTTGGCGGTTGCCGACTTTAAAGAGGCTGTGAAATTGAATCCGAAATACGCTTACGCGTTTTTTAACCTTGGTCTCGTCTACTATTCCATGAATGATTCCGCGACGGCCATACCCTATTATGACAAAGCGATAGAATTAGAGGCGACCGACCCGTGGTTCTTTATCAATCGGGGGCATGCCAAACATGCCGTGAACGATACAGCCGGAGCTTTGGCCGATTACGATCAGGCTGAGAAATTAAACCCACAGATTCCAGAGATTTTTGTGGGACGCAGCAACGTGTTGTTGGGTGAAAACATCCTCAAGGAGGCGTTGGCCGCCGCCGAACAGGCCGTTCAAATCAATCCCCGCGACCCCTCCGCCCTCAACACTCGCGGTTGGGTGCACTACAAGTTGCAGGATTACCAATCGGCCATGCGCGACCTCGATGCCGCAATCCGCATTGATGCTAAAATACCGCTGCCCTTTACCAATCGTGGTTTAGTCTACACCGAACTAAAAGAATACGAGAATGCCCTCAAGGATTTCAATCGTTCCATCGCCTTGCAGCCCGACGTCGCGATCGTGTACGTCAATCGAGGCAACGCCTACTTGAATCAAGGTGACTATGTTAAAGCCAAAGCGGATTACGAAAGGAGCTGGGAGATTACAAAATTGATCCCCGAAACCAACGGCGGACTGGCTTGGATTCTGGCGACCTGCCCAGAAGATAGTCTCCGAGACGGAACGCGCGCCCTGGAGCTGGCGAAACAAGCCTGCGAACTGACGCAGTGGAAGGACGCCAACTACATCGATACGTATGCCGCCGCCCTGGCCGAAACGGCAGATTTTGATGCCGCTGTCGAGCAGATGAGCAATGCAGTGAAGTTAGCGAAAGAGGAAGAGACAGAACGTTACCAGCAGCGTCTCGAACTGTACCGAGATAAAAAGCCCTATCGCAGCACACTCTCTAAGTAATTGTCCGGAAATAAGTTCCGGCTAATTTGAAAAAGCGGGGTTTTGTTTCGGGACTTTTCCTCAGGAATTGTTCTGAAAGAACTTCTCGATTTACCCCGACCGGGGTTAGCAGCTATTAGCCGGTGGTTGAGCGCAGCGACACCACCGGAATGTTGTTGACAATCACATTGCACCCTGAAGGGGTGCCAGCAACATTCTTGGTTCCCCCTGCTCGCCTCAAATTCGGGTTGCTGAAAAAAGAACACGAAATCGGACCGATGATCTCGCTGGGCTTAAAAGACCAGCAAAGGCCTTCCATTCGTTCGCCGCCAAACCAAACGCGGAAATTTATTTTAGGACTAAGTAATCCCTTTTTGGCAGCAGGGTTTACACCTAGATCAAAGCCGCAAAAAAACGCTCGGCAACGACGAATTGCCCCAAAAAAAGCTTGTGCATTGGCGCCTGTATGAATCCTGAACACGGGTTATTCTGTTAACCAACAAACGTGGCCTTCCGCGTCTTCGCAATTCGCGTTGTCGCTGCAGACTGCTTTTGGGCCGTTCATGGCGATGAAATCACGAAACGATCAGTTGGATTCCCCTGACGCCTTTTCTGAATTTACCGTATCGGAATTTGCGTCCACACCTGCGGTGGGCTCAGTTTGGGGAGGCGCAACAAAGCGAGGAACATCGTCATCGGGAATTTCCCCACTTCCATAGGAATCGCCGTCAGCGGCGTCTCGATAGTGCCGCAATTTTTCGGTTTGCGAGGAGGCGTAAGAGGTCGATCGCGAACTGGGCTCATCCATTTTGAACTGCGATTGCAAATCCGATAGCCCTTTGCGAAATTGTGTGTAGGAGCGGCCAAAATTTCGGGCCACGTCGGGCAGTCGACTTCCAAATAACACGACCGCCACAATTGCAATGACGATCAACTCGGTAAAACCAATTCCACCCGGTAACATTCTTTTTCTTTCAGGAAAAACTCTCTCAGATTGGCGGCGTCCCACTACCCATCATTTTGCCGACAAAACATTTGATTACGAATTTCGCTTTGGGCCACCGCTTATTGAGAGTAGCATTTTGAGAGTATCGCGGTTCAAGACGCCCCAACTTCGCGAGTTCAACATCGACAAATTAACATTGAATGTTAAAGTCGAGTCGTTAACATCGAGGGCTCCGCTCACGCCTCTTCTGACTCATCGGTAACCTTGCGACTCGTCTCGTCAGGCTTTTCCTTCATCCCCGCCTTGAATTCATTGATGCTGCGACCCATGTTTCGCATCAAACTTGGCAAGCGGGCACCGCCGAATAGTAATAGAAAGACGGCGGCAACAATGATCCACTCGGTGTAACCAGCAAACATGTGTTTTCTCAATTTAAAGTTTCGTAATGCCAACTTCTATTTTAGAGTGGTTAAGCCAACTGTCAAACCTACCCCCGCTATTGCACGCGCCAGGCCATTATTCCGCGTGTGCCGGATGTAATAATCGTTAGTTCTTGCCCCATTTGCACTACCTCAATCCCCCCTAGGCCTTGATCACAGGCGAGGGTCCCCCGCTTTGACCCGTTGTCGAGTAAAACATGAACTTGCCCAAAAGTATCGGCGGCGACCACATTCTGCTTGCCGTTTTGCGTCCAGCCCACACCGGGCTCAATCAGGGATTCAAACATTTGTGAACCGACAAGTTGCGGTTTCCAGGAGCTCGTTTGACTCAACAGATCGACAACCTGCCAGTTGGAATCGGCATCCACACCAATCGCCAGACAACCGCCGGGCATCGTCCCGCATCGCACAAACCGAGTCAATTGGAGCGAACTTTCCAGCCCACGCCCTTCTTCTCCCAAAGACGCGTCCTTTAAATCAAACGCCACCGCCCCTCCCTGCCGGATCACGAGCAACTGATCGCCGTGAACGGCCAACGAATCGGCCGGTGTTTCCAACAGCGTCTCTTGACGTTGTCCATTGATATCAAACGTCATTATCCCTTCGTTCTGAAAGGCCGCCACTAAAACCTCGCGCCCGTTTCTCGTGGCGAACTCACATTCCAAAATCGGATCTCGCCGTGGGGACTCCGCCTGCCCTCGCAATTTCCAGTCTTCGTCGAACAGGTAAACGGTTCGATTCAAAATCGAGAACAGGGCAAAACATTTTTCTTTTCCAATGCCGCGCGTCTCACGCAGAGAACTGGCCGCCGCTCCGGCAGGTAAATCTAACGACCGACGATTTAATAACTTGCCTTGGGCATCCAACTCACATAACGTTCGCCAGCCGTCAAACGCGTATAGAATCAGATCCCCTTGCTTGTTCGACGATCGGTAAATATTTCCAGGTTGAGTTAATTCTTGATTCTCCCAAATTCGTTGGCCAACCACGGTCTTGACGTCAGTCTGGCCAATTCCCACGCCGGGCGTGGGCATTCCCTCTGTTCGAACCCACCGCGCGGCGCTGACGAGCTGCAATTTTTTCTGGTAGCGATCGAGGTATTCCTGATAATCGGCATTCATCTCCGTCGCCACGCTATCGCCCCGTTGGGTACGCACAACGGCCGCCACAAATTCCCTTCCCCATTCCGAATCGTTTGTGTTGCGAGCATATTCAATATTTCCTGAGGGACTCACAACGACGACCCCGGGCAGCGTGGTTAACTCCAACTTCTTGGCTCCAAACAATTGCTG
>JBGSIY010000395.1:0-1962 GCA_041742275.1 Pirellulaceae bacterium
CGATCCCATTCCAACTCGCGATTATTATGCCTTGGCGGGTATCTTTCAAAGCACCGTTTCGCTGGTGGATGGAAACGTTTCCAGTTATGTCACGCGTTCGCTGGCCAACGAAGCGGAGTTGCAGGAGCAGGCGTCTTACAAAAAACAGGTCGACGAACTGACCCAGCAACTCAACGTAGCCAAAACAACATTGGCGAAGCTGGGTGGTGGACAGCCTGGGGACGCGGCGAAAAGTGTCTCGATCAGTTCATTGTCCGGTCGAGTCATCGATAATCAACAAGCTGAAAAAGCAGGAATTTGGACAGCCTCGACTTACGAACCGCGTTTCATCGGAGACGGCTACATCCATGATAATGGCCAGCCGAAAGGGGCCAATAAGGCAGTGTTTGCGCCTGCTTTTGATGTGGGTGGACGTTACGAAATTCGCATGTCCTACACGTCCGGCGGCAATCGCGCCTCGAATGTTCCCGTCACCATCGACCATCAGGATGGAATTGCTAAAGTCATCGTAAATCAATCACAAAAACCCAGTATCGATGGTTTATTTGTTTCGCTGGGCACGTATCGCTTTGAAGCCAATAGTTTGGCGGCTGTCACCATTTCCAATGTCGATACCGATGGCGTTGTCATCGTCGATGCAGTTCAGTTCCTGCCAGTCAGCGAAAATGGCGACCCTCTGACCGGAGGTGAGGCCAGCAGCGTAGGGCAAGAAAAATCCGAAGCAGGTCCGGATACTGCTAACGCAAATCCACCAGGAATCATCACCGACACCGAGTCACCCCAATTGATGGCGGCCAAAAAACAAGTCGAAGAATTTGAGAGACAGCTAACAGAGCTGAAGCAGAATAGGCCGCCACCGGTTTCCGTTGCCATGTCCGTGGAAGAATCGAAACAACCTGCCGATGGACACCTTCATATTCGAGGGGAGGTTCGTAATCTCGGTGAGGTTGTGCCCCGTGGATTCCTGCAAGTCCTTTCCCGTGATGCGACGCCGCCCTTGATTCGGGAGAATTCCAGTGGGCGATTGGAATTGGCAAATTGGATCGCTAGTGAAGATCATCCGTTAACGGCACGTGTCTATGTCAATCGAGTGTGGCGACATCTGTTTGGGCGAGGACTGGTCGAAACGACCGACAATTTTGGCGCGATGGGTCGCGAGCCATCGCACCCGGAATTATTGGACTATTTGGCAACTCGATTTGTTCAGAATAATTGGTCGACCAAGCAATTGATTCGTGAAATTGTGTTGACTCACACGTTTCGGTTGAGTTCCACGTATGACGCGGGCCGAGCCTGTATTGATCCAGAGAACCGTTTATTGTGGAGGGCGAATCGTCGCCGAGTGGATGCCGAGGTTTTGCGCGACAGCCTGTTAGCAGTCTCCGGAGAACTGGACCTTCAAGCCGGTGGCCTCACGATTCGCAAACTGACGGAATACGATTTGGGCTATGAATTCGATACGCGGCATCGCAGTGTCTACGTTCCTGCGTTTCGCAACTCGATGTTGGATTTATTCGAAGTCTTCGATCAAGCAAACCCGAACCTGGTCGTCGGGCATCGCAATACGAGCACATTGGCAACTCAGGCGTTGTACTTGATGAACAGCCCCTTTGTGATTGAACAATCGAGACGAGCCTCAGCGAAGTTGTTACGCGACTCGCCCGATGGCAATGCCGAGCAGCGACTGCATCGCGTCTATCTGCAAACGGTAGGGCGGGCTCCGACGGCGACGGAGAAACAACTGGCTCTCGCCTACCTCCAGCAATTTGATCTGCATGATCGAGATCAGCCCTCGGATGAGGGGGCCGAAGAGGAACACGCTGCTTGGGCCAGTTTATACCATGCGTTGTTCGCCAGTCTCGACTTTAGATATATCCACTGACAGTAGAGCTAAATCACATGAACGAATCCCATCACATTGGGTTACCGCATCTTTCGCGGCGGCAATTGCTAAATCGAGCC
>JBGSIY010000396.1:0-2877 GCA_041742275.1 Pirellulaceae bacterium
AGCCAACATTTATTACGACTACCGACATTTTCAACCGGAATGGGTGCGCCCGTGGGCAATCTCCAACTAACTCACATTTCCAAACCCCATGGCCGCACACTTATGCTGGGAGCCGCATTCAACTGGGTAGAGGAAGCCAGCCGCCCCCCCATAAAAATTCATCTGTACGTCTTCACCAGTTGGCTGGCGGCAATCAGTTTGCTTGTTTGTTGCTTGGGTACACCCACGGCAATAGGACAAATCGAAATCCCGAAAATCGCAATCCCTCAGCAACACGTTTATCATTATTTCATCAATGGCGATACATGGGAAAAAGCGGATTTTTCGGGTAAAGCGTCGTGGCGGTTTTCCGGGCGTACGGAATTCAAGTCGGTCGTGTTGGGCAACCAAAACCGTTTTGCCTGGCTGGAACAAACGCCCACGGGGCGAGCAAGATCCTTTCGAACAAATGATCCAGGTATCCGGTTGATGTCAATCGAATTCGGAGCTGCCGGGAACGAAGGTGTTCGCGTAATTCCCGTAGACGGATTTGTCGGTGAAGGGGCCCAGGTCAAGTCGGTAGCAAACTTGACTTGGGATCGACATATCCAGTTTCGGTATTGGTACAAAGATATTCGCCCACTTTCCGGCATCACCACAACGTATTCTCCCAGCGAACCGGAGGCGGCCGTACCATTTCATCGCGCGGAAATCCTAGATGAAAACCACAAGTTGCAACGCTTTTCGTTCGAAGACCCAGAAGGGCGTGTCGATTCTGTTCTCATATTTTCAAACCAACTAGACGGCGACGCGATTACGGATTCACAACCAAACCAATTGGATTTAGAAATTCAGTATCGTTTGAAGATCAACGAAAACGGACGCATCGATATTGCGGCAAATTGCAGTCATTCCCTGGGTCAATATCGCGTTGAGTTTAACCGCAATTTGAGTTTGGATTCCTTGCCAAAATCGAATCACCAACAATTGGCACGGGCCGTTGGGCTAGCGGATCAGCGACAAACAGAAACGGATCAAGAGGCACAAGTGAACCCCGCTGACTTGACTCCTGTTGCCGCTGCTAATGATTGGATGTTTTGCGTATGGTGGAATCAACCAGTCGATCAGGCGTTGGTCGTTTCTCGAGCTAAACTGGACCGATATTTTTACTCGTTGCTAACGGAAAATATACAACAACGCCTGAGCGAATACGATTATTTATCAAGAGATTTCGAATCGGCGTCCGAACTATTAGGTCTTTTACAATTGGCCAGGAAATTTAATGCACGTATGCAACCCGAGTTTGGCAACGAATTTGTCACCGCTAGCGAAGCGTCGATTCTGAATTGCAGCTTGAGGATCGAAGAACTGATTTTCCGACTGCCGGTTGAGATTGCAGGCGACGACTGGAGCTTGTTTTACAATGCCCGAACTCAGAAAGCTTGCCTGGTTCCGCAAGCGATCGTTTGGCACCCCCTCGGCAGGGCTTTGCAGTTCAATCCACCCACAGGGCGTCTGACGTTTACAATGAATTTACAGCCCACGCCACTTTTGTCTTTGACGCCCGAGCAAATCGATGATGTCAAACAGCAAATCGAAAACAAATTTCAGTTCAGTGCGATACACGACGCCAAGATCCATGTCGGAATCCCAGAACTTGCCATTCCAGAAATCGGTTGGGAGCAAATTGAAAATGATCAGCAAGGTACGATTCATATCGCAACCAGTCACCTCAACATGACGAATCAATGGGCTGTTCGTTTACGAGTCCACAGTGAATTTGCGATGGATTTTAAACTACTGTATTTGGGAGAGGGCGGATTACCCCTGCGATTGAATCTCGAACAATTCTTCCTAGGAAAACGCAGCGAAAATAATGGGGCCAGCATCGAATCAAAAATTGTTGCCAAGGACTTTGAGATTGTTTCGCAACAGGACGACTTTTTTCAAGTATGGGTCGTCGTTGATCGCTCGGTTTTTTCTCACGCTGACAAAGAGTTACTTACTCTGAAAGTACGGTACCCACAACAAACCCGTGAATTCACTTTGGAAGTCAAAAAAGACGAAGGCATTGCCAATTTAAAATTGCCTCGGACCAGCCAGGACGGGGAAACCATCATGGATTTGGAATATTGGTCTCCTACAGAAAATCGTTGGCTGATCAGCGAAGGTGCGGTTGAAGGCTTGCTAATCATTGACAAGTGACCGCTCTATTCCTGCATTTTCTCGCCCCAATGCAAATCACAATGTGTCATTTGAGGTGCTGCCGCTGGGCATAACGTTGACAACCGCGATTGCCAAACTTAAGATGCAAATCGTTCAACTGGGATTCGGTAATCCCTCAAAACGGGGTGAAAATCAATTCCCACGCTGTGGTTACGGCATCGAATCAGCGTTTCCCGACCTTGTTGGACCACCGGGAACCTCGATTGCAATTTGGCGTAAAGACATTATGAATCCTGATCAATCTTGTGAGATTCAAGCATTGGTTACCGCGGCTGCAGGTGGTGATCGTGATGCCATGAGCCACCTTTTTGAGATTTACCAGGCTCGACTTCGGCAAATGATTGCGTTGCGGATAGATCCTCGGGTTAAGAGCCGAATCGATCCTTCCGATGTTCTGCAAGAAGCTTACCTGGATGTTTCGCGAAAGTTGGAAGACTACACAAAAAAAGCCAACATGTCATTTTATGTCTGGCTGCGATTGGTTACGGGCGAGCGTCTGCTAAAAATTCATCGCACACACTTGCGAACAGAAAAACGCGATATCAATCGAGAACAGCGTTGTCACCCTGCAATGCCCGATGCCAGCAGTGTTTGTCTGGTCGAAGTACTGGCCAATCAGTCCACATCGGCCAGCCAGCGAGTCATACGCAAAGAAGCGCACGACATCTTGAA
>JBGSIY010000397.1:0-6786 GCA_041742275.1 Pirellulaceae bacterium
AATAATCGCGAGCGTAACGAGCATCATGCAGCCAACGGACTTCATACAGTTGGTGACCCGAGGGGCAAGCGATCGATCCATAGGCCCCCGACCAAAACGGGCGATCTGAAAACTCGGTAAAAACATATCCCGTGTTGGGGGAGCCATAAGTCATGTGCCGAGTCACCAGCTCCCAGCGGTAATAGTAAGTCGTATTGATTACTTCATCTGGCGAATCCAAAAACGGGATATTGTCTTTGTACCATTCAAAATCTCGATTACTCCAAAATGTTTGGCGTTCCAACAACGCTTGTTTATCCAGAAGCGACGCGGGGGCCTTGGCCTGGGTAATTTGAGCCCAAGTCGTTGAGGGGAGAGAGAGGCCGCTCCCCCACGCCCCGCCGATGACCAGCAGGCACGCGTATCTAATGAAAAGAGGGACAAGAAAATATGGACGTAAGTCAATGATTCGTGGAACCATAGCTGTTGGGGAGGGGGCTTTTGAAAACCTGGCCACAAGGTTTGCAATAAAATCTTTTGTTCGATCGAACAGGAGTTTCCATCGGGAATCAACACTGGATTCAATAAGGGTTCGTAATTTCATGATTAGCTATTTTCTCGCCAATTTTTTTTCGACGAATTTACCCCGTGAATTGCCATGTCGGTCTGTAACGCTTTGGCCGTGCTGTATACGAGGTTTGGGATTTAACAAAACAATGTCCGCAAGTTTTACAGCAAACGGGACATCCTCGATTTTAACATGTTTGCCGCGGGGGCGACGGGGGCGTTGGCAGTTCCCATCTTTAGGCAAGTTCGGGATGTCGGCCCCCGCGATGGTTCAATTCCAAAGTCAATAGCTTTTTTGTGGGTCGCGTGTTCGTCGTTAGATCATCACGCGTCTCTGCGAAGCCACCGTCCTGAATCCTGTCCTATCGTCGTCTCGTTGCTGGGGTTTTGATCCCAAGGTTTGGATTTGTCTGGGAATTACTTGCTAGCGTCGTCAGGGCGGCGGGAAAAATTTCCGACGCGAGTGAGCTGTCTCTCGGAGGAAGTACTCAACTAGAAAAACTCAGATAAGTGGGCAGGCTCAGGGACGATCGCTTCTTTGAGTCACATGTTTGGCCGCACGTGAATCGTTAAAGTCAATGTAATCGTTACGATCCGCAGGCGACGCGAGGGAAGGGAATTGGCTTGCAAGATTTCAGCGGTGGAAAAATAGATGCAAGTCCGATAATCGATACTATCGTTACTGGACATTCCTGCGAGCGTCGGTTTCCAGGTGTTTGGTCCTGCTCCACAAATCGCGTGTTTGTGAACCGGGAAGGGACCAACGTCGGCTTGCAAAATCTGTGACCCGACATGGGCACCATTGACGATGACTTTTTACTCTCCGAGTCCGACCACAACATATTTTTTGCATTCGTTGCCACCACTCGAACAATCAAACCCATCTGCATCAATGCCAATAAACGATACTCCCGCTCAAATCGATCGCCGCACTGCAGTGAAAGCGGGTGCGGCAGCGGTGGCTGCCACAACGGCCTTGTTCACAACGCCAAATTCAGCACGAGGCGACGAGGGGCAATTGCCCCTCTTGAATCGAACGAAACCCTGTTGTTCGCCCTTGAATACTCAGGCTGCCAATGATTATTGCGCCAGCCTGGAACGGTTTGGGGGGAGATTGAGTAACCCGATTCGCGAATTGTTTTTGCAATCGCAGCGCCCAGATGACTTGCACTACAGTGTCTTAATCGTCGGTTCCGGCTATGGAGCGTCTATTTGTGCTGCTCGAATTTCTCAAGTGTTGAATATAAATCAGCGAATTGGGATTTTAGAGCGAGGGCGAGAATGGACACCGGGGGCATTTCCCGACACGTTTCGAAACGTCACTGCAGCGACGCGACAGCAAATGATGGGCCCGGGAAAGGGGCAGGTAATTAATCCCTTGGGGTTATTCGATTTGTCATTCAATCAAGAAGTAAACATCCTCAGTGGCAGTGCGCTGGGGGGGACTTCATTGATCAATGCCAACGTCGCGTTCCGGCCTCATCCCGAAACATTTCACTGTGGTTGGCCGGCAGCGCTGAACGATATCGAGACGTTAACGCCCTATTACGATATGGCAGCCCGGCAATTGAGTTTGTCGCGGACGCCGTTTGACAGCGTTCCTAAAGTTCAGAAACGACGGATCACGGCCGAAATATTGAGCAACAATCCGGACAACTACGATCGTTCGCCCGTTGCCGTGATGTACGACCACCGCTATTTGGACGAGCAGATGCGGAATCAACACGGAATGATTCAACGTCCTTGCACGCAATGCGGGAACTGTATCACCGGTTGCAATGTAGGAGCCAAAAATACTTTAGTCTACAATTATTTGCCGGTCGCCAAATGGAACGGGACCGATATGTTTACTCAAGTCCAAGTGGAGCGAATTGAGCGACGACCAGGATATTACCGTTTGCATTTGACTTACGTCGACGATGCAGAAGGCAAGATCACGCGACATCCCCTGACCATCAACTCACGCGTCGTGATTTTGGGTGCGGGGAGTTTGGGAAGCACTCAAATTTTGATGCAATCGCGGAATAGTGCTTTTGAGTTTTCGTCCGCTTTAGGAAATCGCTGGAGCGCCAATGGGGACACTCTGGGGTTTGTGACCCAGACGCCGGACGTGACACCAATTGGTGGTTTCAGCTCGTGCGACTCATCAAGGGGGCCGGTCGGGACCACCGTTCAAACGACCTTGAACTTTTTTGATCGCCCTGGAATTCAGAACAAGTTTATTGTTCAGGAAGCGGCTATCCCTCGGGGTGTCAGCAATATTTTTTCGTTACTTTTGGGTGACAAGAATTTAGACCACTCGATGGTTATGCTTGGGATGGGGCATGACGCAGCACGTGGGCAATTTGTTTGGAAAGATGGGCGGTATCAAATATCATGGCCGGGGCTGAAAGACAGTGAATACCGGCAAATGATGTTTCGCGAGTTCGAGCAGATCGGGCAGATTGAAGGTAAAAAATACAAACGCTTGAAAGCATTCGGCGACAACCTTGTCACGGTGCATCCCTTGGGGGGTTGCGCCATGGCCGATGCTCCCGACTGCGGAGTCGTTAATGATTTGGGGCAAGTCTATGATGGGCATGGTGGTGGCTATACCGATGCCTTCGGGCGTCCCGCCGTTCACACCGGTCTGTACGTGGCCGATGGCGCCGTGATTCCGACGGCCCTAGGGGTCAATCCCTATTTAACAATCTGTGCTGTCAGCGAAAGAATCGCGGCGCATCTGATTCACGACCCGCAATACGCAGATATGTTTCATGGAGCCTAACGCTGCCCCGATGCAATTGATAATGTGCGTTGTTCGTTTACCGGTTGAGTCGCTAGACTGAGGAATCATCCGAAAATCGATGCCTAGGATAATGGTTCAGCTGGTTCAATGGGGGCCAATAATTGGAACCCGGCCCGATTCAAAATCAACCAACGTCAATTCCAAAATCCAACCAAAACGACCACGGCCATGATAACCACAACAAAGGCCATGATCCAAAGGAATGACTTTAAGCTCTGCATCAAGACCTTGGGAGTCTGCTCGTGGCGCGTTGCGCCGTAGACGAGGCTGATGGCAATGATCAAGGGGGCGGCATACCACAAGCGGGCAAAGTCGGTGAGTTGACCCAACAAGGGTGTGGGTTCCCAGAGATTGATTTGTCCCAGCGCTGATGAAAAAGTTGACCACAATGAGGTCATGCGAGGTCTCCGTCTTTTTCTTCGTCTTCGGATTTAATGATTACGGGCCCGACGTAAGCGTCGTAAATGGCCAGCAAATTGAGCAGGCCAGCTACCAGAGTGTAAACCGTGCCGATTTCAAAGAAATGGCCTAGCTCCACATGCCACATTCCCAGAACATCATTGCGGTCAAGGTAGATATTTCCGTCGGGCGCGGCCATAAATCCGTCCTTGAGCGACCGAACGCCCTCGGGTGGTTTTTCTCCCTGCTTAATACGGCGAAATGAACGCTGGTCAAAGACGGGCGCGCGAAATCGATCTTCAGCGATCACAACTTGCGGGTAACGTTCGGCCATGATCCACAACGGGTCTTGATTTGGTTTTGCAACCACCGCTTGAATGACAGCGGGGAACGCCGGTAAGCCGACACCCAGTTGGCAGAAAAATTGCCAACGAAAGTCTTCGGGTTTGAAGGAAGCATAGACCACACGCCCGCCACCCCAAAACAAACCCAAAAAGAAAATACTGAGGACACAAATCATGAACAAGAAGCCTTTGGCAAACCGACGCTGGTAGAAATGACCAGCACCTGGCCAGAGCCAAGCCAATAGGGCAGCCCAATGGGGCTCGCGTAGGGCGACCGTTAACTGTTCGCCGTCCTCTAATTCGTATACAACTTCAGCCATGCAACTTTTTCGTTTTGAAGAAAACCGGAGCCTCACGTCCTTACGGGCCATTTCGAAAAATCAGCCCGTTATTGTCACCATTCTCTTAAACTAACGCAACTCCAGTGTCTATCAAGCAACCTCGTTTTTTCAGTGAAAATCGAATCCTTAGCGACGCCGTCGCCCTCGACGGGGATGAAGCCCATCATTTGCTGCATGTTTTACGCGCCCAAGTTGGCCAAGAATTTGTTCTATTTGATGGTTCCGGCCAAGAATTTGATGCGGTTGTGACCCGCACCGAACGTCGTATCATCCACTTCGAAATTCGATCAGTTAGTTTGATAAATCGTGAACTGCCCACTGAGCTGACAATCGCGATTTCGTTACCCAAGGGCGATCGACAAAAAACGTTGATTGAAAAACTTGTCGAGTTAGGAGCTACTCGCTTGATACCCGTCATCACCGAACGGAGTGTAGCGCAACCGACCGATGCGGCGGTCCAGCGTTTGCAGAAACAAGTCATTGCGGCCAGTAAACAATCGGGGCGCAATCAACTCATGGAAATCGGCGGCGCTCAACCGTTGTCGGCCTTCATCGCGGATTGTTCCAGTGCACGGCGATTGATCGCCGATCCGTCGGCCGAGTCCAACTGGGATAACGAAACCATCACGGCGAATTCCGTGACAGTGTTGATAGGTCCCGAAGGAGGCTTTGCGCCCGCAGAGTTGCAGGCTGCGTTGGTTGCCGGATGGAAGTCCGTGGGTTTAGGACCACGCATCCTCCGCGTAGAAACGGCAGCATTGATGGCCACCGCGTTGATTGCCAATCAGGCTGAACGAAAGTAAACAACATGGCCTAGTGCCTAATGAGGTGACGGATTTTTTTGCGAATCAAACTCCGTCCCCTTAGCGCCTATCCCAAAACTGGTTGGAATCATCAGCCGAAACGCGCTAGCGTCCGGTTCGACCGAATAAACGTAAGGGCTAGTGCCCCACGGCTAATAGGTTCTGGGATAGGTTCTTAGTTTTCGCGAGCATCGGTTACTCACGAACAGCCTGCCGTCTGCACAACCGCCCCGGCCGAGTTCACCTCGGTCGAGCAATGGATTCACCACTAACAGCGCGAGTCCAATTCTTCCTGCCCCGCCCGAGTTCACCTCGGTTGAGCAAGGGATTGATCAATAACACCGCCCACGCCGCAACCGCCCCGCCCGAGTTCATCTCGGTCGAGCAAAGGAATCACCACTAGCAGCGCGAGTCCAATTCTTCCTGCCCCGCCCGAGTTCACCTCGGTCGAGCGAATGATTCACCACTACAAACAACCAGTAGCGTGATGGTTCGGCGATCACCACCGAGGTTTTGCTGGACGAAGTCGACTTCGCGATCAACCACAACACCAACCAAAACTCGACCCCGGTGACCGACTGGACGGACCTGAACAGTTTTAGCCAAGCCAATGGTTACAAAGGAACCATGACCGGCGTCTCCTTCGGCTCCGCCCAAGTTGGCACCGGCATCGAGGCTTCTAGCCTGAACGGATCACAACTAGGCGAATCCAATAATTTTCTTCAGAGTCATGCGGCCGGACCACAATTTGGCGGCCAGGATCTTGATGATGGAACCTTGACCTTCTCGGTGGAAGTTCCATTAGAAATGCAATACCTTTTTGGCGCGATTGATCCCGCTGAAGGAATAAAAGGAGACGCACTGGTCGATGATTGGTGGATCGGATCTTACCATCATCATGTTCGCAAGATGGGAAATTCATATATTTACATCGTTTCTCACGAACCACGATTTTTTTTCGGTATCGGTCCAAGAATTGATGTGAAGACCATCTTTGCTCGTGAGTTCACTTACGATGGTTCGGAGGATGATAGGGCGATAATGTTGGCCCAATTGAGAAAGGACCAATTTCTGAATGATATTGGCACGAGTAGTTTAGCCGTCCAAGAGACGGGCGAAAACACGATGATTGCTATTGTTGTTGTTGGTTCGATGGTTACTCCAACCCCTGAGGGAGCGCTATTGGCAGCGGCTTTAAAGCGAGGGCTGACGCTTCTCAGAGCCGCACGTGGAGCCTATCATGTATACAAGAACGGAAAGCGGCTAAATTTAGCTGACGAAACCAAAATCCTAAAAGAAATCGTAGAAGAAATTGCCCCAAAGGGGTTACTGTCAGACACGACTCGGTTATTGACTGAACGGAATATCCGGAGCACTGGCAAGACTGTTCTTGGCCCATACAACCCAGAATCGGTTCGGTACATCACGAAAGCGGAAGCAAAGAACGCCAGCTACTTTGATCTGGGAAAGCACTACGACGAACTAACTGAAGCTGAGCAATGGGCAGCAAACAGCCACTTCCTTGACAAGATTGCTGAAACAGGTGACCAAGTTTATCTTTCAAT
>JBGSIY010000398.1:0-5950 GCA_041742275.1 Pirellulaceae bacterium
GAAATCGATCGGCACGGTCGAATTTTGCAGCAAGGGCCACGTCGTGAGGAAGGGATACTGCGAGTGCGACTAGGTCAGCAACCAACGACCATCAGCCCCTATCGCACTATCGGAGATTGGCCGTGGTTTGCCTGCGGTATCTTCGTATTTGCGGGACTGCTCTCCATGCCATTCGTTTCTCGCACAGCCAATTGAGCCTATTTCCACGATTAAACTGTTTTGGAAAAACAAAACACCGTGACTCGGCCCCCTGTGTACCTTGTCAGCTGTTGACAACTTGTCAGAATTTACGGTTAGCCCCCAGGTAATATCCTTCAGCAAACACTAGGTCATTTTGTGTTGGCCGCAATCAATCGAAAAAATGAGAGACGAACTACAAATCAACCGTGAGGCTTGCGAGCTGGCATTGCAGTGCTGGTATTTGACCGGCGCGACTGCGGGCGGGAAGACGGCCATCAGCCTGCGACTTGCCGAACTCCTCGACGCCGAAATCATCTCGCTTGATTCGATGTCTATCTATCGCGACATGAACATCGGCACCGCCAAACCGACTGTCGCCCAACGTTCGATTGTCCCGCACCATTTGATCGATATCCTCGATCCGACGGAGACTTTCAGTGTTTCCCGGTATCGCGAATTGGCTTTGGATACGATCCGCGCCATTCATCAGCGTCGCAAACAGGTCTTATTTGTCGGTGGATCGGCGTTGTTCTTGAAAGCGATGTTGCGCGGGTTATTCCAGGGCCCACCGGCCGACTGGAGCTTTCGCGAACAGATTGAAATGGAAGCCACCGAGCTGGGCGATCAAGCATTGCATGATCGTCTCCAATCTTTCGACCCCTTGAGTGCCCATAAACTGCACGTCAATGATCGCCGCCGCATCATCCGCGCCTTGGAGGTCTTGCACTTGACCGGAAAACCCATCAGCCACTGGCAAATGGAGTTTGACTATGCGCATGCGGCCGCCGAGTGCCGTGTCTTTACGATTCGCCATCCACGTCCCATCTTGCATGACCGAATTGCAAATCGCGTCCAATTCATGTTTGCAAATGGATTCCTGGAGGAGGTCGCCGGTCTCGCGGAAAAGTACACCAACCTGTCTCGAACGGCCAGCCAAGCCGTCGGGTATTGCGAGGTTCTCGAATATTTGGCCCAAAAACGAACGCTGGCAGAGGCCCAAGAACAAACGCTGATCCGCACCCGCCGATTCGCTCGGCACCAAGAGACATGGTTTCGAGGCCTGTCCGAATGTGAAATGATTGACCTAACGGGCGAGCCCCAACCCGAGGACGTTGCCCAGACAATTTTTGAGATTGGCCAAAGCCGGCCGTTATCACGCCTATTCGAACAGCAAAAAAATTGAGATATTGCCTATAGCGGTTGCGGCGACGAGTCGATTTCCGCGGATATTTGGGGGGGTTGGTCTTCGATCAGCAACGACGGAAGAACCGCTGGACGCTTCCGCCCCATCCACATTTTTTATCTGACGCGTTTGTCTAAAGGAACCCTTGCTTTGTTGCGCTCTCATACTTGCGGTGAATTAACGGCCTCACATGTCGGACAATCCGTTGTCCTATCCGGATGGGTTGAAAGAGTTCGCGACCTGGGTCAAAGCAAATTTGTAATCGTCCGCGATCGTTATGGCAAAACGCAGTTGGTAGTCCCTCCCGAGGCCACAGCGGAACTGAAACAGCTGGTGGATCAGCTCAAACAAGAATTTGTGATTCAGGCCGAAGGAACAGTCAACCATCGACCTGATGGCCAAGCGAATGCGAACATGGCAACCGGCGAGATTGAAGTTGCCATTTCCAATTTGAAGATTCTGAACGGTTGCAAGACGCCGCCGTTTTTGCCGTCATCTCCGGACATCCCCAGTGAAGAGGCTCGTCTGACCTATCGGTTTCTCGATTTGCGGCGCGAGCCGATGCAGCGTTCGCTCCTCCTACGCAGTTTGATTACGAAGAAAATCCGTGACTACTTCGAAGAAAACGGCTTCATCGATATCGAGACCCCCATTTTGGGGCGCAGCACACCCGAGGGGGCTCGTGATTATCTGGTTCCGAGTCGAGTGCATCCCGGCCAATTTTACGCACTCCCCCAATCACCACAAATTTATAAGCAACTCATGATGATCGCCGGCTATGACCGGTACGTCCAAGTCGCTCGGTGTTTTCGCGACGAGGACTTGCGAGCTGATCGACAGCCTGAGTTCACCCAACTCGATATGGAAATGTCGTTTGTTGAAGAAGACGACATCATGGCCATGATTGACGGGTTGATGCAGCGACTGGCAAAAGAAGTGCTGAACCTGGAGGTCCAGTTGCCTTTGCCGCGGATGACTTACGACGAAGCGATGCAGCGATTTGGGCACGACGCGCCGGATTTGCGGTTTGGCATGGAGATTATCGATTGTACGGCCTGGGCCAAAACCGTCGACTTTCGAGTATTTCGCGGGACGGCCGATGCGGGCAACTTTGTGCGGGCCTTGAACGTTAAGGGCGCCGCCGAATCCTTCTCGCGTAAACGAATTGACGAACTGACCACGTTTGTCCAAGGCGACTTTGGGGCCAAAGGATTGGCTTGGTTGCGTGTCGAATCCGAGGGCTGGGGAGGACCAAACGCAAAAAACTTTACCCCTGAACAACTCGATGCCCTTCAACAAATCACTTCGGCCGAAGCGGGAGACGTAATCCTGTTTATCGCCGACACCTGGGAAAATTCGTGTCGTGCCCTCCACGGACTACGCCGCCGTTTGGGAGCCGAACTGAAACTCTACGATCCTCAGGCGATGAGTTTTTCTTGGGTTGTTCGCTTCCCCATGTTCGCCAAAGGCGAAGAAGAAAACCGCTGGGCGGCCATGCACCATCCCTTCACCGCTCCCCTCGATCACGATTTGGACAAACTGGAAAGTGATCCGGCAGGAGTGCGAGCCAAGGCCTATGACTTGATCATCAATGGTTTTGAAGCCGGTGGGGGAACCATTCGAATTCATGACGAATCGGTTCAACAGCGAGTCTTCGCCTTGTTAGGCATGACCCCCGAGGAGGCCGAACATCGATTTGGTTTTCTTCTCGAGGCCTTGCGTTACGGTGCACCCCCTCACGGCGGAATTGCCTTGGGCATCGATCGCGTCGTGATGATCTTTGCCGGTCTGGATAACATTCGCGAATGCGTCGCGTTCCCCAAGACCACGAAGGCCCAAGATATCATGACAGATGCTCCCAATCGCGTGGACGAAAAACAGTTAGTCGAATTGGGTATCGCGCTGCGGAAACCCAGCACCTAATTAGGGCACCTGTCAGAGCACCCAATCAGGGCACAGAGTCAATTCCAGTTGGGCGCTAGTCCAAACCGCGCTAGTCCAAACCGCGCTGGAGGGCGTCTTCGTTCACGAGCAGGGGCGTTGGCAGCCGCCCGAGTTTTTCTATGCGCGCGGCGGACTGGCATGCTAACCCGTTGCTTGCACCGTTGGTAAGTGATTCCATGCTCTCCTCCATCTCACCCAGTCAAAACTAACGATTGTGCGCATTGCAAGGATATCATCAACGGCACCGTTCCGACGGGCCCGTTTGTGACGTGTGTGGCGCGCAACACGGTTTGCCGCCTTATTCTATACGTTGATATTTAGTGGCCTGGATTGAACCTTGGCGTCGATCAAGACAATAGGATTTTCTCGACATCGGTCGCACGGATGCACCGACACCTTGCGCCACAAGAATCGGTTTCTTGTTGAGCGACTTGTGTTGATACCTTTCGAATTCAATGTGCCATGCCGTCATGACGAACCAGCGCCAAGTCCCGACCGACATATTTGTTGTCATTTTATTGGCAGCGGTTGTTTTCTTGATCATTGCGCTGACCACATATGATCCGGCCGACAACATGGCGTCCTTCCCGGCGTGGATGACCGTCGCCTATCAACCGGATCAATTAATTTTCCCCGGGAATGCGACGGTTCAAAATGCCTGCGGAAAGCTGGGAGCCTGGGGTGCCGACTTTTTGTTTCACGCTCTGGGTTTGGGTGCCTATTTTTTGGTTTTGGGCCTGATCACGTTACAGATTTCGCTCTTCCGCTCGCAACAAATTGTTCATCCGTGGATGCGAACCGTTGGTTGGGGACTAAGTCTGATCGGATTAACGAGTCTTTGCAGCCTAGTGCTCCCCGCGGCGTTGGCGAGTTCCCCCGTGGGCCCTGGTGGATATCTGGGCGCTCTCGGTGCCGGTCTCCTCAATCAACACGTAGCAACTTTTGGTGGGATTCTGTTTTCCAGTTTGTTTTTATTGGTCGGCATGATGATGTGGACCGAGTATTTGGTCTTCCGCGCCGGCCGCGTCATGGTTGCCCCCGCGTTGGTGGCCGCGTCCGCCTTGCTGCCATTCGGTTTACTAAACCGATTGTTCAGGTGGATGAATCGGGTCGAGAAAGGCTCGACCTCTACCGTCACTGCAGAACCGATTGTCGATTTCAGTTCGGGATCGGATCTACCTCGTACTATCCGGGTGAAGGGAAGCGACGGAGCTGCGGCGGAAATCAGTTACGGTATTCGCGGCAGTTCCACGGCCGCTGCCGATGCCCGGGTCGTTCCGGCCGCCGAAGGGACTGCGTCCATTCCCGTTCTGTCGAAGTCGACGGAGAATCTCAAGATTGCCGATACCGACCCGATGGATGAGGATGACGAAGCGGACGAGGATCTCGAAAGCGTTGACGAACGCGATTTGGAAGAAGACGAAATCGAGCAGCCGGTTGTCGAAAGCGGCGTCCACGCCAAACCTCACTTTACGATTCACACCGATCGTGCCAAAGCGAAACCACCGTCAGAACGAGAGACGGTGATCGCGCAATTGAACCAAGCGGCCGATGCCGAGAGCAATACCGACTATGCACTTCCGCCAATCCATTTGCTGAAGTCCGGGACGGCTGTCTCCTTCGACACGCAGAAACATGAGGCGTTGCAAAAAGCCGAGATGCTCGAGAAAACCTGCAAGGAATTTGGTTACAACGTGCGGGTTGTTGAAATTGAAACCGGCCCTGTCATTTCTCAATATGAAATTCAACTTGAGGCCGGACTTCGCCTCCAAAAGATCACCGCTCTAGCCGACGACTTGGCCATCGCCCTGCGCGTTCCCAGCGTTCGCATCGTGGCCCCCATTCCCGGCAAAAACACGGTGGGGGTCGAGGTCCCGAACGAAACGCGCGAACTCGTTCGATTGCGCGAAGTCTTGGAGCAAAGCGAAGAAAAAACCAAAAAAATGAAAATCCCGCTGTTCTTGGGCAAAGACGCGGTGGGTTCCCCGATGGTGGTCGACCTCGCTTCGCTGCCCCACTTGCTGATCGCCGGTCGAACAGGAACGGGAAAAAGCGTTTGCTTGAACGCCATTATCACTTCGATCTTGATGACGCGTCGACCTGACGAAGTCCGCATGTTGATGATTGACCCGAAAATGGTTGAGCTCAGTGGATATGGCCGCCTGCCCCATCTGATGCACCCCGTGGTTACGGACATGAAGAAAGCCGAAGCCATCTTGGCTTGGGCCGTCGACAAAATGGAAGAACGTTATGCACTGCTTGCCCGCGCCGGCGTGCGACATGTCACCAGCTACAATCAACTGGGCCGCGACGAAATTATGGATCGTCTCGCTCCTGAAAATGAGGACGATCGCCAAAACATTCCGACTCATCTCCCCTTCATTGTGATCGTGGCGGACGAGATGGCCGATTTGATGATGACGGCTGGAAAAGAAGTCGAACAACATATCATTCGCTTGGCACAGAAGAGTCGTGCCGTGGGAATTCACTTGATCCTCGCCACCCAAAAACCGACAGTTGATGTCATCACCGGCCTGATCAAATCCAACTTGCCTGCTCGTATCGCGTTCCAAGTCGCCAGTAAAATGGACAGCCGCGTGGTTCTCGATGCCATGGGGGCCGACAAACTACTCGGCAACGGCG
>JBGSIY010000399.1:0-3697 GCA_041742275.1 Pirellulaceae bacterium
GACGTTGCAAGCTCAATGGAATTTTCTATTTCATTTCAATGTGTTCCCTGGCCGACCAAACGAGTTTGCTAGAGGGGCTCGAGCGCTCAGGCCGCTGGGTGAGTTGATTCGCCATTCGGTGGCTGCCCTGCCCTATCATCGCTTGAAATTTTTTGCAACGACAAGTGCTCTGGCAACACAATATCAACAATTAGGTGTGCCGAGAGTGGAGCCGTTTGCTTATCCGGTCTCCAGGGAATTTCGCGAGTTAGGGGCTTGGCCTATCGAGGATCGGTCTCGAGTATGGGTTCCGGAACGACATAGCGGGGCGGATATCCCGAAATTGCGATTTGTTGTTGCCGGTGGGGTTCGTCGAGAAAAAGGTCAGCAACAAATATTGCCTGAGCTCGTTCAAGCGGCCAAGATGGCAAGTGGTCAAGGACAAGATGTCGAATTGGTACTACAACGTCCCAAGCGGAGTCGGTGGTTAAAGCAAAAACTGGAGTTACCCCCGGCCAACCTTCCTGCTCACGAAGCCGACCCGCTGGTTTCGTTTGTCGACCATCCGCTTCCCCATGCCGATTACGTGAACCTAATACAAGAAGCCGATTGCGGCGTCTTGTTATACGACAGCGAAGCGTATGCAGCACGACGGGCCGGGATCTTGGGTGAGTTTTTTGCCTGTGGGAAACCCGTTTTGGTTTCCGCGGCCAATTGGTTATCTGATCAATTGGAGGCGAGTCATTTCGCTCATGCCCAATTGATTTTGCGAAAACACAAAACAGGAGAAGAGTTGCGGATGGAAGAATTGGCCTTTGCTCCTCGCAATGTCCCTCTGCCTGGCCGCGTCTGGTCTTTTGATGACCAACGGAACCCGTTTCACTTTGAGTTCGAGGTTCCGCCCGATGTAGGCGGTTTTGTGGTGGAATACCAATGGCATTTCCCCAAGTATCTTGGTAATTATTGCCGGTGGGAAGTTGAAATCGATGGTGTGGCATCTGGCCTTGCGCGAACCGTAGGTCAATCCACGACCTCTGTAAATCAGAGTTTGTTTTTCCCATTGGCTCCCAGTTCAGTAGGCAAGATAGCCAAGGTGACATTGCGAAACCCGACATCCGGAAAGATGAACTCCATTCGATGTAACCGGATTACTTGGCTGCGTCCGGAAGCGGCGATAGAGCCGATTGGAGCCGTCGGCGTCGTTGTTCCTGAAGTATCCCAATTAAAGTGGGCGATGAGCGAATTGGTGGCACACTACCCGCACTATCGCCAAACCGCATCGGCATTTGGTGTCGAGTGGAATCGCCAGCACAATGCGGAACGCGCCATCATGGCCATGTTCCCCGAGCCTTTTCATCAAGCTCGTGTTGCCTAAGTCGGAAGGCGGGCGCGAGAGTACCCGTTGCCCTCGAGATAAGGTAAAGTATTATTCTTCGGCGGCCCGATTGAATTAGGCTGGCTCGCGTTCGTTGCTCCCGATGCAAAGGCCTTTGGGAATTTTGTTTGATTTGAAAAAGGTTGGTTTATGAATGTCCTCGTTGTGGGTGGGGCCGGATACATCGGTTCGCATATGGTTCGTCTGCTCGATCGTGCAGGGCATCGTGTTGTTGTTTTAGACAATTTATCGACCGGCTTTAAACAATCCGTCACTGCTGGGGAACTTTACATTGGGGACATGCAAGATCAGCCCTTAGTAGAAAAAATATTGAGCGAGCATCAAATCGACTCCGTCATGCATTTTGCAGCTTGTGCTTTGGTCGGAGAATCCGTTGAGCACCCTGCCAAGTATTACGACAACAACGTCGTGGCGACCTTAAGATTGTTGGAAGCGATGCGACAGCAGGACGTCAAGCGAATGGTATTCTCGAGCACGTGTGCCACCTATGGAGTACCGACGAAAGTTCCGATTAGTGAAGACGAAAAGCAGTCGCCCGTAAACCCCTATGGCTTCACGAAATTAGTCATCGAGCATGCTTTAGCCGACTATGCTCATGCCTATGGTTTTGGTTACGCTACGTTGCGTTATTTTAATGCCTCGGGAGCGAGCCCTGACGGGGGGATTGGCGAGGATCATGATCCCGAATCGCATTTGATTCCTTTGGTACTGCAAGTCGCATTGGGCCAACGCGAGTACATAACTGTGTTTGGTGAGGACTGGCCAACGCCCGATCGGACTTGCGTGCGTGACTACATTCATGTTGACGACCTGGGGCGGGCTCATCTGGCAGCCTTAGAGCGAATCGAAGCGGGAGCGGGTATCAAGTTGAATTTAGGAACGGGTGTAGGAAACAGCGTCCGCGAGGTGATCGACGCCTGTCGTGAAGTGACAGGTGTGGAGATCCCGGTCCGCGTGGGAGAGCGTCGAGCCGGAGATCCGCCGCAACTTGTCGCCGATGCTCGCCGCGCCGCTAAGGAACTGAATTGGCAACCCCAGTACACTGACATTCGTGAGATTGTCAAAACAGCGTGGAATTGGCATTGCTCACATCCGCATGGCTACGATAAGGCGTAGTTTGGGAACCAAAGAAACTTTGAGTGCTGGCGTAGTTCGAGCGTCCACCGTTATGAAATTTTTTAGGCAACAACTAATTTAAACACCGTCTAAATTGACGATGTCCCAGCTAGTTTGCTCTAAGCCGCGCGGCGTTTTGTCGAGGTTTTTGCTGAAGTCGAACGACTGAGTTCGTTTTCAGAATTTGCCTTGGAGTACGGCACACCATGGTTCGCGTTGTGGGGAATGGGTTGATCGATGCCATGGTTGATTTCCCACAACCTCGCTTGTTTTTGGAACGAGTAAAAGGCGGCGAGCCAAGCCTGTTGAATGCCAATTTTGCCATCCAAGAATCCGAATTGCAGAACGTATTCTCTGAAAAAGCGGAAGGCCGGTCGGATCAAAAGCTTGAAGTAAGAGGTATCGCGGCCCTGTTCATGCCATTGTTGGGCCTGCAGATTTGTGTAGCGATCGAACTTGGTAAACAGTTGATCATAACTCCAGACGGAATAGTGATCGAACTGGTTTTTTAATCTTCCCACCCGACCTGTCGAGATGTGCACTTCGCCATGATCCGAGGGGCCGACGTATCTGCCCAATTCTCTTCGAAAGAGACGGATAACCGAATCGGTGCGGGCATCACCAAACTTCATGGGATGCCCCATAAAATGGTTATTCCTGAAAATGCGGTAGCCGTCGAACATGGGACCACGAGACAGTTCCAGTTGAATTTCGTTAGCCAGGTCGAGGGTAACGCGTTCGTCGGCGTCGATGATCAAGACCCATCGATGCGTGGCCTGGGGGATCGCCCAATTTTTGAAGTCGCCGCTGGTAATGTATTCCCGTTCAATGATGCGAACTTTTTCGTACTGACTGGCAATGTCTAACGTGTTGTCGGTGGAAAGCGAATCCGCAACCAAAATTTCATCGGCGATTCGTTGGACGCTTTCGATGCAAGGACCAATATTTAAGCGTTCATTCCGAACAGGAAGAATTACGGTTAACGGTTCTTTCATGACATCCGTATCGCTTTTAAAAAAGATGTTTCAGGTGCTCAGAAGATTATGGGTTTGAGCGTTTTAAGTCAATTCGAATCGGGGCGTTTCTGGCTATTATTTAGATCGATACTTACGTGCGATGAACTTTGGGTATTCCTGGTTTAAAAAATGCCGAGTGCTAGCGTTTAGGGGCCGCCTGGGAGTGCAAGGGTGTTTAGATAACAGTTAC